>NZ_JAUBTU010000044.1:0-57961 GCF_036705085.1 Microcoleus sp. B6-A1 | reverse complement strand
TTAATTAAGGAATGAGAATTAAATAACTTCCACTCTTGAAAGTGGGACGGGCGGGACGCCCATCCCACAATAACAATAAAAATTGTAAGTTATTTAATTCGCGATCCTTAATTGTCGATCGCATCCCTTCGCCGCTGGCTGTAGCGTTTCAATTCATCAATTAAGTGAGTATCGTTAGAAGCTGTTCTCGCGCCCGCTTCCGCCGCCCAGCGCTTCAAATCTTCGATTTGCGATCGCGCGATCGCAGCTAGAGGTACAGTATCCTCGATCGACCTCAAAATATCCTCCGTCATCAAATCGCGGCGCTGTCCGTTGACAAAAGTGCCAAAAGCCCGGTACAATCCATCTATTACCACTTGTTCAATTTCTGCACCGCTAAAATTCTCAGCGCACTTCGCCAAAACCCCCAAATCAAACTCGCGCAATCTAGTCGGTCGCAAACGCTGCAAATGCACTTTAAAAATATCTTGCCGTTCCGATTCTGAGGGCAAATTCAAAAAGAAAATTTCATCAAATCTGCCCTTTCTCAGCAACTCTGCCGGCAAAATTCGCACGTTATTAGCAGTTGCGACAATAAACACCGGGCTGGTTTTTTCCTGCATCCAAGTGATCAAACTGCCGAATACCCGGCGCGAAGTTCCCGAATCGCCGTCGCTGCCGCTGATAATGTTGCCGAAGGCTTTATCTATTTCATCGATCCACAAAACGCAAGGTGCGATCGCCTCTGCTAATTGTATCATTTGCCTGACGCGGCTTTCGCTTTCCCCGACCACGCCGCCAAACAATCTTCCAGTATCCAATCGTAGCAGCGGCAAACGCCATTCGTAAGCAATAGTTTTTGCAGATAAAGATTTGCCAGTGCCTTGAATTCCTACTAACAAAACTCCTTTCGGATTCGGTATACCGTAGCGACGCGCTTCGTCAGTAAAAGCATCTTGCCGCATTTTTACCCACTGTTTTAAATTCTCCAAGCCGCCCACACTTTTTAGGGATTCTCTGGAGTTAAAAAACTCCAAAATGCCCGTTTGGCGAATTGCTTGCTGTTTTTCCTCCAAAACTCCGTCAATATCTGACTCGTTAATTTGCTGTTTGGCGGCCAAAGCTTTAGCCAAAACCCGCCCGATTCTAGCGCGGCTCAAACCCTGACAAGCTTTAACCAATTGTTCCCTTGCTAAACCGCTAACTTGTAACTGTTGCGGTTTTTCTACAACGTGGGAAATTAAACTGTCGATTTCTTGCACGTTGGGCAAAGGAAAATCAATTACTGTGACTTCTTCTTTCAATTCCTCCGGCAATTCCAGCGTGTGAGAAGTAAGAACTATAGTTTTTTTGCTGCGCTTCAATTCCCGCGTTAAATTCCGCAATTCCCGCACTACCGCCGCATTTTTTTCGGTGTATGGATATTTCAAAATGGGGTGCAAATCCCGCAGTACAAATATGGTATATTCTTCTACAGCAGTTTTGCTGACGCGATCGAGCGCCGCCATTACCGAACCTTTCCCAGAACCGTTATCCTCCCAGCCCCGCACAAGATCCCAGAACAACACCCGGCGCGCGGGAGTTACTTGCAGCGCTACTTGGGCAATTACAGCCTCGACCGGTTCCTCCTCCGCGCCGACAATGTACAGCAGCGAATAGCGGGCGCGAATCATCAAATCTAGTCGTTTTACGAGTGCCTCGAAATGGTTATTTTTACTGCCCTTGACGACATCTAATTCTTTGGGATTTGGGTAATTGTCGGTCATTTTAGTGGATATTTTAGAGGAAAATTCAACTTTATTAAATATTTTGTTCGCAGTCAGGATTTTAGTCCTTAAAATAATTTCCCCCAACTCAAGGTTTTTAGTAAGGATGTTAGTCCTTAACAACTATTTAAGCGGACTAAATTCCGTACTGCAAACGTTAAAATTATAACAGCCTAGTACGCAATTGACTACTTAGCAACTTTTCGAGCTTGTTTCACCATGTCAATGAGAGTGTGGTGAGCATCTTCGGCGTCTTTTAAAGTGCGATCGAAATTTACTCTGACAGGCACTGTTTCGTCGTTGACTTTAGCGGTTAAATCCATGCCGTTGGCATCAATAGCGAGCATTTGAGCTTCTGTCGCCTCCGGTTTGCCGCCAAATGCTTGAGCGTACAGCACTACAGCGCTAGCGTGGTCTTCGTTCATGTGAGTGCAGATGCGATCGCTAATCTCAGTGGAAAACTGTTCTGACATGGGGAGATTCCTCAGATGCAATATCGATCGATTGTACTGCGATCGGAGTTGACAAGACACTTCGCAATTTGCTAAGATAAAATTTAAATGATTTTAGCGAGAATCCAATCGATGCGTCAATTTCTTTGTTATGGACGAACTGTATGCACGTTATCTCTCAATCCGCACTCAGGAAATTCTGGGAAAAGTATCCTGATGCCGAAACAAGTCTGCGCTCTTGGTACAAACGAGCAACAACAGCCGAGTGGTCAAATTTAGCTGAAGTGAAAGCAGTTTTTTCCTCAGCCGATATAGTTGGAAACTTTACTGTCTTTAACATCCGAGGTAATAACTACAGACTGATTACCTTCATAGATTATGAATATCGACCTAAAAAGGTTTTTATTCGAGCTGTACTTACCCATGAAGAATATGACGAAGATAAATGGAAAAAAGACTCGTGGTATAAATGATAATTTTCTCCCTTTAAAACTTAGCCAATAATCCTAGGGATAGGGGCAACCACGGGGAATTGCCCCTACATTCACACCATACATATATTGAGGATCTGCGTAATTCCTGTCCTTTCTTAATATAGGATACTCACATGAACAACTCTAGCGCTTATATCGAACTACTCAAAACATTTCCTCCCCGACCTATAACGGCTGAGGAGGAATTAATGGCAACTCAAAAAGCGATCGACTCTTTGTTGGACAAAGGCGAACTGACTTCAGACGAACGCGACTACCTCCATGTGCTAGGAACCCTGGTTTATGAGTACGAGCAAACTTTAGAACCCATACCTGACATTTACGGAGTAGAACTTTTAAAGGCTTTAATAGAAGAATTTGAACTCAGACAAAAAGACCTAGTTCCTATTTTTAAAACCGAGTCTATTGTCTCTGATATCCTCCGTGAAAAGCGCCAACTTACAACCGAACACATCCAAAAACTTGCAGAGTTTTTCCGCGTTTCTCCGGCTGTTTTCTTTCCCCTGCAGCCAGTCAAAACAACTGCTTGAATTTAAAACCATATTTTTGTTTGTAGTAAGGACTTTAGTCCAGAAACCGGGTTTTTACGATAATACGCATTGTCACTGAGAGATTCTCTAAAAACCCGGTTTCTTGAATCGGAGTGCGTAAATCCTGAGAATGCTTCCTTTTTATTGCTTTTTAAAGGCGAGACAGTTTATCATAATTAGCAACTAAATAGAATTTAAACAACCTGCCATGCTGTGGACGCCGGGACAAATCCTCAAAACTCGCCCCTACCGCATCGACACTATCCTGGGAATGGGGGGATTTGGCATGACTTATAAGGCCACACACTTGCAACTTAACTATCAAGTTGTCCTCAAAACACCGAATCTGAGTTTGCAAAATGACGCGGAATACGCCAACTTTGTTCGTAGATTTATCCGCGAAGGGCAAATCTTAGCCAAATTTTGCCAAAACGCGCATCCTGGAATTGTCCGCATTAGCGATTTGTTTGAGGAAAAAAGCCTTTACTGTTTGGTAATGGATTTAGTCGTCGGGCAAAGTTTATTTAATGCCGTGCAGCAACAGGGGCGACTCCCGGATACAGAAGCAGTGGCAATTATCCGCCAAATTGGAGAAGCATTAAGTGATGTTCACCAAGCAGGAATTGTCCATCGAGATGCCCATCCGGGTAATATTATGTTGCGTCCCAACGGGCAAGCAGTGTTAATTGATTTTGGTCTTGCAAGTGAATTAAGGCCAACTATTATTAGTAGCAGACATCCTCATAACCCTGCTTTTGCTCCTTGGGAACAGCATATCGAAGGTAGTGGTAAACCAACGGTTGATATTTATGCTTTAGCTGCATCTTTATATTATGCGGTAACGGGAAAAGTTCCAACAGCTTCCCTCAATCGGCATTTTAGAAATGAAGCATTGCCACCTGCGAAAAATTTTGGGGTGAAAGATTGGGTGAATTTAGCCATAGAAAAAGGGATGGCAGACGAAGCGGAAAAGCGGCCGCAGTCGATGCAATATTGGTTGAGTTATCTGCAGGAACCAATTCCGTCAACGATTCCCAGTGTTTCGGTACAGCTTAAATCGGTGCTGGGAGTTGACTATACTCGTCTGCGGGATTTATTGGCGGCGGGGAAGTGGAAAGAGGCGGATGGGGAAACACTCAAGGTGATGCTGAAAGCTGCTAGACATGAGAAGGAAGGTGATTTCTATCGCGAATCGATCGAGAATTTTCCTTGCGATGATTTGCGGACGATCGACCAATTGTGGGTAAAATACAGTCAGGGTCGTTTTGGCTTTAGCGTCCAGAAAAAAATCTGGTTAGAAATAGGCGGTAAAGTTGATTATGAGACTGAATGCAAGCTGGACGATCGTGTCGGTTGGCGAAAAGGAGGACAGTGGTTGGACAAAAGTAACCTAACCTGGAATAAGCAAGCACCTGCAGGCCACCTCCCTGTGGGTGGTGGTGGGGGGGGGGGGTTTGGTGTTCTTCTCTCGCATCAAGAGCTGTAAGCTGTAACCTATAGCGATTTCAGCCCTTTGTCAAGTCTTTTTTCTCGAACTTTTGTTTACGAAATTATCTGCTTTTAGTCATTTCAATATCTGTTACACCTTGATATCACTCTTCAAGCAATAGACTCGCGAAATTCGGGTCATAGCAATTGGCAAACACAAACAGTTTGGGGTTCAGAAACCGGGTTTTTGACAAAAATACTTCGCTTTCACCCGCAGATTCGGCCAAAAACCCGGTTTCTTTAGTCGCAGCGCGATCGAGCAATGTTAATAATTTATGCTAGAATTAAACTCTAATTTTTAACCCCAGATTCACCTATGCCAACTTTAACTGATATTGGCACTCTCATCATTTCCACACCAGAAACCTGTGGAAATCGTCCCCGCATCGCAGGCACTAGAATAACAGTTCAACGAATCGCCGTTTGGTACAAAATGGGGATGAAACCAGAAGAAATTATTGCAGAAATTCCCCACTTAAATTTAGCACAAGTTCATGCAGCATTAGCTTACTACTACGCCAATAAAGAGCAAATTGATGCTGATATTGCTGCTGAAGAAGCCCAGTGCGCTCGCTTAGGAAATGAACACAAAGCGGGGAGTTAATCTTGAGCCAAATTCGTTTATATTTAGATGAGGATATTCTGGAACGCTCTTTAGTAAAAGCGCTCCGAAATGCAGGTATTGATGTAGCTACCACTGCTGAAGCTAATAATCTCAGTTGCACCGATGAAGAGCAATTAATATGGGCCACTGCTCAAGGGCGAGTTATCTATACTTTGAATGTGGGAGACTTTTGTCGCTTGCATAAAATGTATATGGAAGAAGGCCAGGAACATTCAGGAATTGTAATGGGCAGACAAAGTTATTCGATTGGGGAACAATTGCGAGGATTTTTGAGGTTAATTTCTACAAAGTCAGCAGAAGAGATGATCGCTCAGCAAGAGTTTCTGGGAAATTATATGGACTAGCAATAATCCTTATCAGCATCCATAGAGATAATTAGATACCCTGACTTCTTTAAGAAGTCAGGGTATATGAGTATTCTATCCTACAAACTGCACAGCCTAACTAAAAGATCGATCGTCAAACGGCAATTCATCAAACAGCGGAGCAATATCAGCCTCAGAATTCGCAACAGGGGAATTAGCGCGAGATGCCGACGGCTTAACAGAATTCACCTGGGCTACTGATAACTTGGCCGCAGGTTCCGATTTCTGTAGGTTAACTACCGGCAACTCCCCGCCATTTTCTCCATTTTTGCCCGTTTGATTCCACAACATCATTCCCAGCAAACCATCAACCAAACCGCCGCCGCTACCGTTGCCTGTTACCGCAACATCCGGCACAACTCGCACTTTGCGATCGCCTATAATTTGCATTAACTGCAAAGCCGTATAACCCGAACCTCCCAAAGCCACAACACCCGCTCGATAAGCTTCAGCTTGAGCATTTCCTTTCACCCGAATTGACTCAGCTTCGCCTTGAGCTTGTTTCACCTGAGAATTCGCTTTCAACTCAGAAATCTTCACGCCTTGTTCCGATTTCACCATCTCTTGTTGAATCTCAGCCAGCGCCGTTTCCCGCACCAATTGTTGCCGCTGAGTTTGTGCTAATTGCTGCACCTCATAAGTCTTGCACTGTTCCTCAGCAATTTTGCGATCTGTTTGAGTTTGCATCAACTCTGCCGGTGGCAAAATATCCCCGATCAAAGTATCAATTGCTTGCACGTCATAGGTACGCAAAGCTGCTTTGATATACTCGGCTGCTTCCGCTTGCCTGCCACTTCTTGCGGAGAGAAAATCTAATACAGAATAAGCTTGAGCCGAATTGCGGAAATAATTGCCAATTGTCGGCTGCAAAACGTGGTCTACTAAATTCTGCATCGAACCGACGCGAGAGATGACTTTTGGAGCATCCAAAGCGCCGACGTGAATAATCTGAGCTACTTCTAAATCAAAGGCGAAACCGTCTTGAGAACGCACGGTTAAAGACGAAAGTTGAGAATCGTAACTGTGCCTTTCTGTTTTACCCGACCAATTCAATACTATATTAGTAGTCGGCACTAACTCTACTTTCAAAATGCGAGTATTCAGGGGATGTTTGCCCGGATAAAGAGGAGTCACCCAAACCCCTTTATTGCCCACATTTACTAAATTTCCGTGAGTGAAAGCAGCACCGCTCACATCTTCCGAGGTTTTGCCGACATAGGAAATCACCGCGCCGACATAGCCGATCGGGATTTCGGTCATCGCCACTTGGTCAACCCCGACAAACCAAGGATTTAAGTTCCACGAACCGGAAAGCAAAACCTGTTCCTGCAAACCGCGCCGCCCGCCGGCGGTGATAAATTTTTGCGCGTTTTGGAAGTTGTCGTGATTCGGGATAATCGGGCCAGCAATTTCGCCATCTTGAATCGGAACGCCGTCAAAAGTTGTGACAATTCCTACTTTATCTGGGGCAATTCTGTACAGCTTTAATTGTTCGGCTGTCATCCCGTGTTTGGCAGCATTTGCCGCTGTAATTACTGTAAATAATGCTGTATTAATTCGATAGCTACCACCAGTCAAGATGCCTAGTTGTCTACCTTTTTCGCCGCCGCCTTTGAGGAATTGGCGAGCATCTTGAAAATTGTCACATTCTGTGATTTTGCCGAGGATGCGCTGCGGTGGAATTGACTTACCACCTGCTGCGATAATCAGGGCAATTTCACCTTGGGGAACTACAGTCAGAGACTCTTTGCGAACGTTGTATTGCAAAGGCCAATAACCCCAGTGCCAACCGGGAGGCAAAGTATCAGCTTGATATCCAGCTTCTCCGTTTAAGGCAATTAAGTCTCCTGGCGGTAAAGACTTGCCGCCGAAGCTAAACTTTTTACTGACAATGCCAACTTCGCGATCGCCAATTACTACCAATCCGCCAAAAAATAATGGCAGCACCAGAATAATTATCATACCGCCGATCGCGATCGGGATAAATCCGCCCGGTTCGAGCTGCATTGTCTGCACGGGAACAGTGCTGCGTAACTGCCCTAGCTGCAAGCTAGAATCAGGTTTTGCGACTAGCTGAGTCGAGGTTTGATTTGCGGGGGGGATATTGCTAGTGGCTAATACCGGCGAGGGTTTCAAACTGGTTGTTGCACTAAGAGCTAAAGACGCCGAAATAGCGGCTGCAAAATGTTTTAAAACGCGGGCTTTGACTTGAGACTTGGACAAAAATGAATAAAGCATTTTTTTTAGGTGGGCTAATTTGTCCTAGGAGTTCCAGCTTAGCCTTACTAAAAAGTTTTGGCGTAAAACTTAAGGTCTTATTTATCATTATTTGCAGTCATAATAGTCATATTTATCAGTAAAAATACTTATTTCACACATCAAAACCGCTCGACCTTAATCTGCGTGTATCTGCGGTTACAAACTCCCCTAGCTGTTTTTTATTAACTATTTACGATCGCTCCCGCTCAAAAACTAGGTTGGCTAACAGTTAAGATTCAAATAAATTATGCAACATGGAACCAACAGCTATCAATTATTTAAGAATCCCAAGTCGCTCCATAGGCCGGGATTCCTTTGGCTAAACACGCACTCACAACAGTTTTAGTGACGGCTTTATTAGATACGCAAAATACAGCTTGAGCTCGAAATTTTCGGGCTAGCTGAATTGCTAAATCGCCTACATTAGGTCTGCCAAGTTCGCCTGTATCATAAATTTTCAGGCGTGGATGACTGGAGATTAATGACCACATTTTCTTGCCGTAAGTTAACTGGTGCTTATTACCAATCCAGAGGATGTAAAGTTTATGCTTGTTTTCGAGAATGTGAGGTAAAACAGGGGCAATCCCAGCTCCGGTTGCTACTACCACTACTCGCGAATAAGCATTAATTGAAAACATGAAACCTGGCGGTTTAACTCTCCGAACCCAAAAATATTTAGGAATATCGCCTCTCTGAACTTTCTCAATCAAGTTTTTAGTCCAGTCACCAGCGGCTCCAATAATTAGCTGGATTTGCGATCGCCCCGTTTCTTGATTAAAACTCATTCCTGCTACGGAAAATGAATGCCATTCAACCAAATCTGTACTGATTCGGGCAAATGTTCCAATATCTGCCTTGCCCGGAACTGTCAAAAAAGCTACGTTTGGGGAAGGA
This sequence comes from Microcoleus sp. B6-A1, assembly GCF_036705085.1. Classification (NCBI taxonomy): domain Bacteria; kingdom Bacillati; phylum Cyanobacteriota; class Cyanophyceae; order Oscillatoriales; family Microcoleaceae; genus Microcoleus; species Microcoleus sp. B6-A1. The sequence continues at coordinate 49,109 of NZ_JAUBTU010000044.1, read as the reverse complement.
CAATACATACTAAACTTTTCAAATTTCTGTACAGTTAACCAAGGTAAAAATATACTAAATATAATTAAAATTAACATTAAACAAATGGGATTTAAAAAATTTTCTAGGGTAGGAATCTGATTGGCGGTGGCGAGAAACTGCGATAAAGTTAGATACAAAATTACCCCGGCGAGACAACTCCATCCTGCATAGCGGTGAATTTTCTCAAAGCTGTTGTGAAAACGCTCTCGGAAAGGGGGTATGGCTGTTAAAATAATCGCTAATAATAAGATGGCTAACAAAGAACCAGTTGTTAAAAGAAGCAAATTATTGCTAGTTGTTAACTGTCGGTATAAGTCAATACTTAGCCAAAAACAACTCCAAGTTGCAGCCGCAGCATGAACTCCACCTATATAATGAACTGCGGTATTGATGTAATATTTGCCAGAAGTGGCGATTCGTGAAATCCCAACTGCTAATCGGTAAAGAAGATGTACTATCAGTTCGTTTCTTACTAATACTGCCAGCAAAAGATTGCCAATACTGAGGGCGGCTATCGGGGCTTGATTCCAAGTTTCTGTGATGTAAATACTGGATAACAGTAGAATATTGACAAGTGAAATTACCACCCACCAAAAGTGGTGCATATTCAAATTGTGTATTGTCAAAAAACGGGCTTTGGTTTGATGTTTTTGATATCGGTTTATGCAAGATTCGCTCATAATTTCGTCCTACAAACAATCTAAGGATTTAATAAGGCAGAAGTCTTTAGATGAATATCAATTAAGTCTAGAGAATACTGCGACTAAAGTCGCCAGCTTAAAGTTGAGTTTTTAACCTAAAAAAAAGGGTCAGTATTAGCTGACCTTTGGTTGAGGAGATAACCTGAACTTTTGGCTAGTTTTAATGCAAAACTACAGGCTGACAATCCCCCGTTTTAATGCAGAAATCGCGGCTTGCGTGCGATCGCTAACTCCCATTTTGCTCAAAATATTGTTGATGTGAAACTTGACGGTGCTTTCGCTGATGTGCAGAACTTCACTAATCTCGCTGTTGCTTTTACCCGCGACTATGAGGCGGATGACTTCTAATTCGCGATCGCTCAGTTCAGGCCCACTCAGGCGATCGGCTAACTTAACACCCACTGCCAGCGGAATGTACTTTTTACCCTCAAAAACAGCCCGAATTGCTGCTAAAAGCTCCTCTGGTTCCGCATCCTTAAGCAGATAGCCCTTAGCACCAGCTTGCAATCCGCGATAGATGTTTTCATCGCCATCATAAGTCGTCAGCACCACAATCCGGGCACTGGAAAACTCCCCACAAATCGCAGTAATGGCCGCGACTCCATCCCTCACCGGCATCCGCAAATCCATCAGCGTTACATCGGGCTGATGTTCGCGGAACATTGTCACAGCTTCCTGCCCGTTGCTGGCTTGCGCCACAACTTTAACATCTGATTCCTGCTCCAGCAGCGCCACTAAACCTTGCCGCACAATATAATGATCGTCGGCAATTAAAATGCGAATAATATTTGATTGGTTAATCATGTTTACCCTGTTAATTTTATTAAAAAAAACTGAAAATCTCACGACAAACTTACTATCTATAGTCATCCTCAATGATTCAGATAAATTTGTAGGGTAGTGCCTTTCTTTGCCTACCCGCTATCTATCGGGCAACCGGGCGTGGGATTGCCCCTACAATAATTATGCAAATGATTTAGGAGTGCTATATAGTCATCCTAAATCATTTGTGAATTTCTTACTCTCTCCCTTTGGTAAGGGGAGGGTGGGGGTGGGGTAAAAAATTTACTACTTATTTAGGATTGCTATATGGTGCGAAATGTGCACCTTACTTTACTGGCGATTAACTGAAACTATAACTTCTGTTCCGTTTCCAGGGCGGCTGTTTACTGTTAGCTGCGCGTTAATGCGATCGGCGCGTTCTCTCATTCCCAATAAACCAAAGCCATTCCTAAAACCGAAACTTTCCGTATCAAATCCCTGTCCGTTGTCTTGCACCCGCAAAAGAAACTTGGATATTTCGTATACTAACTCAATTTTTATCGCCGTAGCTTTGGCATATTTGAAAGCATTTGTTAATGCTTCCTGCCCGATACGCAACAGATTATTTTCTACCTCTAATGGTAGGGAATATGCCGTGCCAACCACTTCAAAAATAGTGTGCGTATCAGTATCTGATGACATTTGTTTAGCAATTTGGTTGAGAGCGCTATACAAATCGCCATCTTCTAACAGTTGCGGGCGCAAAGATTCTACGGATCGCCGCGCTTCAGCAAGGCCAGAGCGAGCCAGTTCGCAGACTGTTTTCATGTGTACTTGTGCTTGTTCTGGATTGGCTGCTATTACCCGATCTGCTGCTCCCAAATGTATGATAATGCCTGCAAAAGTTTGCGCTAAAGTGTCGTGAATTTCCCGCGCCAGGCGGTTGCGCTCTTCGAGAATATTTTGGTCTATGAGTTGTTTAGACATCCTTCTCAGACGCAATTGATTTTCGACGCGAACTAAAACTTCTTGTTGTTGAAAAGGTTTTGTAATGTAGTCTATTCCGCCCACAGAAAAGGCTTTTACTTTATCAAAAATTTCTTGCAAAGCGCTGATAAAAATTATTGGGATGTTTTGAGTTTTTGGAGTAGCTTTGAGCTGCTGGCAGACTTCATAGCCATCCATGTGAGGCATCATAATATCGAGTAAAATTAAGTCGGGTAAGTTGGCATTGATAAAGTTTAGAGCTAATTTCCCACTGGGAGCTAGGTGAACTTTATACCCAGCGACAGATAGTATCCCGCTTAAAAGTTTTAAATTCTCCGGACAATCATCAATCACTAAAATACTTTCTTCGCGGGTAAAACTGAGTTTTTTGTTCATGTCTCATCCCTTAATGTGTGTATTAAATTTAGCAACTGTTCGTACTGAAAATTTTTAATGCAAGCTGCGCTCGCCCTAGCTAAGGGCTGATTGATTTCGCGAATTTGATTGATGACTGTTTGCATCTGTTCCAAATCGAGGTTGCTAATGGCTTGCTGGAGATTTGCTACTAACTCAGTAGGCAGTTCAGAAAAAGCGGTTTTTGTCAATACATTTACTTCATTTTCTGTGAAACTGGGGGCAGCATTTAGTTCTTCAAAAACGAATTGCACCCCGATATGTTTGTGTAGAGCATCAAATATGTTTGCTTCTCTAAATGGTTTGCGAATAAAATCATCGCAGCCGATAGAAAGGATAACAGCTTTCTCTTCCTCAAAACTACTTGCTGTTATGGCAACAATTGCTGTCTGGGGTAGGCACGGGGGCACTACCCCTACAAAATCCTCGTTTTCCGTAGGGGCAATCCCCCTGTGGTTGCCCTCTTTAATTTGTTTGGTTGCTTCATACCCATCCATCACCGGCATCCGCATATCCATAAAGATTAAGTGCGGTGAATATTGCTCCCACTTTTCTATTGCTTCCATCCCATTTTTGGCTTCGTAGACTTCAAAACCGATCGCAGAAAGCAGTTTGACTAGCAGTTGGCGGTTGTCAAAAGCGTCGTCTGCAACGAGAATTCGATAGCGGGGTTGATTGGGTGCGATCGCCATAACTCTTCTGGTTGGCTGTTCCCGTTGGCGATCGGCACTTTCAACTGCATTAACTTTAATGTCAAATTTGAATATAGTACCGCATCCCGCACGAGAACTGACTGTCATTTCACCCCCCATTAACTGTACAAAAGAACGTGCGATCGTTAAACCTAATCCTGTTCCTTGTTGCGATTCTTCCCCGGTTTTGGTTTGAACAAAAGCTTCAAATATCTTGTCTAATTCACTAACATCAATTCCCGCTCCCGTGTCTTCAACCTCAAAGCAGATTTTCTGAGCCAAATCCTGATTTTTAATTTTCACATAAATGCCGCCTTCCGAGGTGAATTTAATCGCGTTAGAAAGCAGGTTAATCAAGATTTGGCGCAATTTTATTTCATCTGTTCGCACATATTGGGGAACGTCTACCATCCGCTCTACTAATAACTGCAATCCTTTATTTTGTGCCGGAAGTTGGAACATATTTTCGATGTCGTCCAGTAGGCGGTGGAGGTCAAAATTTGTCTCGTTGAGAGTCGTGCGTCCCGCTTCTATTTTGGACAAATCTAATACTTGGTTAATCAGTTCGAGCAAATGTTCTCCGCTGCGGGTGATAATATTCAGGTGTTCTTGCTGTTCCTGCAATAGGTTAGAAGAACGATTCATTAATTGAGAAAAACCCAGAATTGCATTGAGGGGAGTCCGCAATTCGTGGCTCATATTTGCGAGGAATGTACTTTTTGCTCGGTTGGCTTCTTGTGCGGCGTCTTCGGCTCGTTGTCGCTCGATAATTTCTCGCTGGAGTTCGAGAGTGCGATCGCTCACTTGCTGTTCTAAAGTGCGGTTGTAATCAGCTAAAACTTTTTCGGCTTGTTTGCGATCGGTGATATCTTGAAATGTGGCGATCGCATAATTAATTTTACCCGTTTCATCCACAATTGGAGTGCTGGAAACTTCCAAGGAAACAATCTTATCAGGCCGGTGAAACTCCATATCATCTAGTTTAACAGTTTCACCCACCAGAGAACGCACGATTGGCATTTGTGCGGTGGGATATAACTCGTTAGTTCCCGCGAGATAAAGCTGATAAGTTTCTGCTAATTTCTCAGTATTTGCTTCGGGTATTGTGGGAATGGCACTTAGTTGATGTGCTGTCTGATTTGCGTAGGTAATTTGTCCGGTGGTGTCATGCACTGTTACCCCGATCGGCATAGCGTCGATAAATTGAGTCAGTCGGTTTTCGCGTTCCTTGACTTCCGCGTAGAGTTTAGCATTGGTAAGTGCGATCGCCGCTTGTCCCGATAACAATTGCAAAACTTCCAGGCGATCGGGCGTAAATGCTTGTGCGGTGAGGTTATTTTCGAGATAAACAATAGCAGCCACTTGACCTTGATTCATCAAAGCCGCACACAAAATAGATTTAGGCTGACGTGCTTTGATGTAAGGGTCATTCGTAAACTTTCCTTCACGAGTGGCATCATTTAACACTAAATTTTCTTGGGTTCGAGCGACATAATTGATAATAGCTTCGGAAACTTCCTGGCAATTTTCAATAGGCTCAGATTGCAACACTCTTATCCGTTCATCATTAATTACACCTTCCGCTTCAATCAGCAATTTCCCTTGGGTTTCTAAAATCAAATATCCTTTTTGAGCGCCGACATTTTCAATCAAATTTTTCATCAATCGGGACAGTAATTTATCCTGTACGATTTCGCCAGAAATTGCCTCTGAAGCTTTCATGACTGTAGCGATATCTAAGGAAGAACTAGAACGGCTGTCAGTCGTTGATGTAGTGGTTGAAATGGCTTTATTTGTATGGCGATGGAGCGTAAATAATTGCGGATATCGCGTTTCTAAATCTTTGACTTTAGCCGCCGCACCCCAGAGTTGATAGCAGTAACGGGATTCCTGCATATAAGCTTTGGCTGTGAGTTCTTTTCCCCTGGATAAATAGAACTTGGCGGCGAGTTCGTAAGCGAGGGCGGCTTCATGGATATACTCGTGTTCTTTGGCTAGGGAAATTGCGCGATCGTAATAGTCGATCGCCTGTGCATCTTTGCCAATAACCCGATATCGTTCTGCCTCCACTAGATTAAATTTGTGCAAGTGATTCATCGGGGCATGATGCGCCCATTTTTTCATTTTTTTCTGATTAGCAGTGACTTTTTTTAAACAGTGCTTTTGCTCCTCGAAAGAAGCATTAGAATAGAACGAAAGCTGAGCCAGCGACTCATAAAAATAACAGTATGATACTTGAAGAGTTCCAGCAGCACTCTCTACATACTGCATGGTGGAAGCTGCATTTGATACAGCTTCAGCATATTGCCCGAATAAATAACAGAGAATCATTTTATAAAAATGCAGGGCAAAAATCGAAGTGCGATCGTTAGCTTCAGTTAATAGTGATAGCGCAGTCCGCTCATCATAGGCTTCCCCAATTAAATAGCAGGGATTTTCCGACTTACCTAATAAATTAAAAACCGACTGCTCTAAAGGTTTAATCTGCCAAATAATCGGGTCATATTTTGATTGTTCTATTGCCTCGCCATAAGTAGCAATATCGCCTTCCAGCCCTGACAATTCAGCGCCGAAGAGGTACGAATAACCGCAGTAAGTTTGAGACGCACAAGCACGTTCTTCCACTTGTCCTGTTTCCAATCCGCTTTTGTAAGCCTCCAACAAAGATGGCAACGTTTCTTTAGCTGGCGCTTTCCAATGACGGATGAAGTCATTAAATGGAAGCAGGACTTTAGTTTTTAATTCTGGCTTGCCAAATTGATCCAACATCCTCAATGCTAGCTGACCAAATTTATAACCACCTTCAATATCTCCCACAACTCCGCACAAAATTAATCCATAAACTGCATAAGCATGGAGAGACTCAGGATAGTTGCCATACTTTACAGATAAAATCACCTGCTTAAACACAATTAAAGGCATGAGTTTAGGGGCCACGCCATAGGCGACAGTAGTCATAAATGACAAGATACGCAGTGCGGCTTGTTTAGAAGGATCGCTTCCTTGAGGTAGATTGGCTAAATCCTCAATGCGTTTCCCAGCTAGGGTTAACTTAACTTCCAGCAATCCGATTATGCTATCTAGATTGTTAGGCTTTGCGGGCAGTTTGACTCCCAACTGCCTCAGAATTTTTAGCCCCAGATTAATTGCCATATCTAGTTGATTTTGGGCAGCATGAGTACCCATTTTTACCTCGATCGTTTTGACGCGATCGAGCACTGTTTTAGCATTGGTTAGTACGAGGTTGCCTAAACTTTCCATCTGCTCAAAATCGCCCACTATGTAAGCTAGCTCTGCGGCTTCTTGATGCAGTTGCAAACTTAGCGGGTATTGCACCTGCCAAGCGTTTTCTGCCAGCAATTGTATCCCCGTTTGCAGATAGTTGAAAGCTGGCTGATAAGCTGCAGATGCCTTGGCTTTTTTGCCAGCAATCAGATTTAACTGAGCCAGTTCATCTTTGTCTTGCTGGCGATCGATTAATTCACTGCTGAAATTGAGTTGATTAACAATGTCAAATATTTTTTCTTCTCGCTTGTTAATGGGAATATTTTGCAGCAGCAGTTGTCCTATTTGTTTGTGGACGATCGGCTTATCCTCTTCGGCAATTAGCGAATAAGCAGCTTGCTGGATTCTGTCATGGACAAATTTGTATTCTACGGATTGGCTACTGGGTAATTTCCCTGCAATTTCTAATTCCACATCTCCCATATTCCCCAGCAACACCACTAAATTTTCAGCAACGGCTGCATACAAATCATCCGCCGTTTCTCTCATATGTTTTTCGCAAATTGAGGCGAGAGTTTTTAGCTCAAATTGATTGCCTATGCAGGCTGCTATCCTTAATGTTTCCTGCGTATTCTCTGATAGTTGTTTAATTTTGCCAGCCATAAATTCGACAACATTATCAGTGAATCCCCTGGCTTTAATTTCCTCTAAATCCCATTCCCATCGGCAAGCGAGCGAGTCAAATTGTAACAGTCCTTCTGTATAAAGCGATTTGATAAATTCATTCATAAAGAAAGGATTTCCGCCCGTCTTGAAAAACACTAACTCGGCCAGGGATTTGACTCTTGATTCCTGACAATTCAGGGCATCGGCAATCAGTTGAGTAACAGAGGATAAATCCAAAGGTGACAGGAAAATGCGATCGACTTTTGCCCCATTTTTGACAATCTCTTCAATTGTTAGCATTAACGGATGAGCCGCAGAAACTTCGTTATCCCGATAAGCCCCAATTAAAAACAGTCCCGCTGGTGAAGCATTCATCAGCAGTTGCATCAGCTTCAGAGATGCCCCGTCAGCCCACTGCAAATCATCGATAAATATTGTCAGAGGATGTTCCGGTTTGGTAAAAACTTTAATGAAGTTTTGAAACACAAAATTAAAGCGGTTTTCCGCTTCTGCCGCACCCAATTCTGGCGGCGGGGGTTGCTTGCCGATAATTAATTCAATTTCGGGAATTACGTCAATAATAACTTGACCGTTAATTCCCAAGGCGTCTAATAACTTTTCCCGCCATTCTTTGAGATTTGCTTCGCTTTCTGCTAACAGTTGTTTGGCTAAATCCTGAAAAGAATTGACAATGGCGCTGTAGGGAATATTGCGCTGATATTGGTCAAATTTGCCGGAGATAAAATAACCGCGATGTTGAGTAATCGGTTTGTATAATTCTTGCACCAAAGCTGATTTGCCGATACCAGAATATCCCGAAATCAGCATCATTGAGCTTGTGGCACAGGCATCTTGCCTGTGACTGCTTGTGGCACAGGCATCTTCCCCATGTCCACTTGTGGCACAGGCATCTTGCCTGTGACTGCTTGTGGCACAGGCATCTTGCCTGTGACTGCTTGTGGCACAGGCATCTTCCCCATGTCCACTTGTGGCACAGGCATCTTGCCTGTGACTGCTTGTGGCACAGGCATCTTGCCTGTGACTGCTGACTGTTTCAAAAGCTGTTAGTAAACTATCAATTTCTCGCTCTCTGCCATAAAGTTTTTGCGGGATTTGAAAACGGTCAGAAATATCTTGACATCCTAGCGGAAAAACTGATATATTTTTAGCGCTATGCAGTTGATTTAAACATTTTTCTAAGTCCGCTTTAATGCCGATCGCACTTTGATACCGCTCCTCAGCATTTTTCCCCATCAACTTCATCACAATATCGGAAACAATTTGCGGAATTTCAGGATTCACCTGAGATGGAGATAACGGCTGTTTAGCGAGATGACTGTGTACCAATTCCAGCACATCCTGAGTGTCAAAAGGCAATTTGTTTGTCAGCAGTTCGTAAAAGGTAGCCCCCAGGGAATAAAAATCAGTGCGGTAATCTAAACTGCGGTTCATTCTGCCGGTTTGTTCCGGCGACATATAAGCAAGAGTTCCCTCTAAAATGTTGGGATTTTTGATGGTGTAATTCTCCCGCGTTAACTGCGTGGAAATGCCAAAATCGATAATTTTGAGTTCTCCGCTAGCTGGATTGAAGACAATATTTGAAGGGTTAATGTCTTTGTGAATGATGTGGGCGCTGTGAATTTGTTGTAAATTTTCTGTGGTGGCGATCGCAATTCGCAAGAATTCTGCAATAGTAAATTTTTGCTGCTGCATCCAAATTTTCAAGGATTCGCCGCCAAAATCCTCAACAAACATCACCAGCGTGTTTTGATATGGCTGCAAATCATAGGCTTTTATACAGCCACTCAGGTTCAGAGATTGTGTAATTTTATACTCTGTGCGATAGCGGGCGAGTTCTTGGGGTGTGGGATAATTTTCTTTAAGGACTTTGAGCACGACGGGGAGACTGTCGGGTTGTCGGAATGCTCGGTAAACCAGGGAGTTTGCGCTTTCGTAGATGAGCTCTGTGACTTCAACGCCAGGAAAAGTGAGCATATTCAGCCTGCTGTCAACTTTGCAGTCGAACATAGCATAAATTTGCTCCTCACACCAGAGGTGCGTGAGCCATCAGTCGATTTTAGATTTTAGATTGCGACTTACGCACGGGCTGTCAGAAACCGGGTTTTTCACCAAAATCCTTCATCGCAGCCCGCAGATTCAGCAAAAAACCCGGTTTCTTTGGCTTAATGCGTAGTTCCTAATAACCGCAATGGACGAGATACGGTTGGAGTTTCCGGCAGATTTCATCATAGCTATTTTCCACTTCTGGCAATAACTTCACTGGGCGGGGTTCGATCGCTCTTTCATAATCTACAGTAGTTTTTGCTTCTAATTGCAGAAAGTCCAAAACCTTCAGGATAGTGGACTCTGGGGTTTGACATAAATCCTCATACTTAATAGAGATGTAATCAGTTGTTGGTAGCGATTTAATGTTTTCCAAAAAATAACTTGTTGATAGCAGAGATGTTTGAGTCACTCGACGTACTCCCAAGCCAAAGAAACTGGAATACAAAACCCGAAAGAGTAAACGTCGGATGGGGTTATCAAATATCTCGCGATACCGCTTGGAAATTAGCTGTAGGTAGGAATTTTTCACAGATAATACTAATCGGGCAGCTTTTAACTTAGAATTCATCACATGGAGCGGATGTCGGTGAATAAAAATAAACTTAGCTTTAGGCAAAACACTCTTGATATACATAAAGTGGGGTAAACACCAGGGATTTTTGAGCAAGAGGGGTTGGTCTGGATTGGAAGTAAACTGAAATTTTTTACACACTTGTGCAAATAAAAGCAGGTTTTCAAAGTTTAAATAAGACTCATAGCCAGCATTTTTTAAAATAAATCCATACTCTTCTGGTAAATCGAGAGTAGGCTTGACTGTATCGATGAGACGATCGCTTATTTCTAAAGATTGAAATAAGTTTTCCAACTCTTGACGAGTTTTCTCCTTGGTTCCATTTATATGGTTATCCAAGATTTCATCATATTTGATTATATGATAAGCATTGAGGTAATTAAAGCACTCATTTGCCACCAATGTTTGATAAAGCACCGTCGTTCCAGAACGATGATCTCCCATAATAAACATGGGAGTAAAATCGACTCTTTCTAGCAATTGAAGGTAGGATTCATCTGGGATATTGTTTGTGTTTCTGGGTTGCATATTTTTGTGAAATTGCGTTTTTGGGCTAGTTAAGACCAACCAAAACAGGCCGATCGATTTTAGATTTTAGATTTTAGATTTTAGATTGGACTCCACATCTTAGATTTTAGAAGCCAAGACAGGCTTCCCAGTCAATACAGCTTGTTCGATAATGTCAGCGGCGCGCTTGACTCCGCCCGATCGCCCGATCGCCCCTTGCATCTCGATCGCCCTTTGTTTATACGACTCTTGGGTTAGGACTTTCTCAATTGCCGATCGTAGTTTAGTCACGCTCAATTCCTTCAAAGAAACGACTTCGCCAACACCCGTCCAAGCAATCCGCGCTGCCACTCCTGGCTGGTCATTTGCCACAGGAATTGCCACCATCGGTACTCCATTGCTCAACGATTCCAAAGTCGTATTCATCCCGGCATGAGTAATCGTCAGAGTCGCTTTTTGCAGCAATTCTAATTGCGGTGCATAACCAACAACGATCGGATTTCCCGGCAATTGCGGCAAGGATTCGGGAGTCGCACTTCCGCCGAGAGATATTACCAATTGGGCATCTAATCCTTCACACGCAGAGGCAATTATTTTAAAAACATCCAGCAAGCGATTTTGCACAGTTCCCATCGAAGCATAAATCAATGGTTTGCCAGTTAATTGTTCAAAAGGAAAAGGCACTGGTTTGCGCGTCGCAGGATTGTGATAAGGGCCGGTAAAATGGAAATGCGGGGGTAAATATTGCCTGGGAAAGTCGAATTCAGGAGGCTGCTGGCTGAGTTGAGCAAGTTTCGAGTAAGCATCATTCGGGTGGGAGTGCAGAGGTAATTTCCACTCGTCGCGATACTCAGCAATGACCTCTCGAATCGGTCTTGTAAGCAAACTGAGTAACTGATAGCTAAGTTGATTGCGCCAACTCGCTATCCAAGTTGGACTGTATTGCCAAGGTGTACAAAAGGGAGGAATTTTGGGGTCTTGATTTAGGAGTAACGCACTGCAAACTGTGATAAAAGGAAGATTGAGAAAATCCGCGATCGTTCCTCCTTCCGGTGAAACTTGGTCTACGAGCAAAGCTTCTACACCAGCCTTTTTGATAGTTGCTGGAGCTTGTGAAAGGAGAAGATCTGAAACTTGGGTCAATAGTTTAATAGTATATCGAAAGGCTGTCAGTTCGCTGAGTTTCCCCAGTTGTGCCAAGCGTTCTGGCATTGAGCCTGCGGGAAATTCATCTTCAGCTAATGGCTGGAATTCTAAGCCGCTTGCTAAGGTTGTGGCTTTAGCATCAAGGAAGTTAAATACAGTAACTTGATGGCCTCGGCGAAGCAGTTCGTTGCCTAATGTTGTCATCGGGTTGAGGTGGCCGTTGGCTGCTGGACAGAAGATGCCGAAGTGGGTCATGAGTTAAGGCTCCGTGTGAATTTAACCTTTTTAGCATTTAATCGGCGGTGTGAGGGGTTTTTGTTGGGCGTTGGGGAGTTGGGCGGTGGGGCGATCGCTTGGAGAAACTCATGAATGGGACGCAGGCTTTAGTCATTGCAAGAGAGTGTTACCAGTATATAGTTGTATGCGATCTGCGATACCTAGCCAAAAGTTCAGGTAATCTCCTCAACTAAAGGTGAGTTAAAGCTAAGTTATTTTTATAGGTTCAAAACTCTACTTTGAGCTAGCTACTTTAGCCAGGAAATTTTCTAAACTAAATTTACGCAAAGGCCAGCCAGAGCCTAGCTGTAAAAAATCCACAAGGAGTAACTTCCATGTCGAGTGAAAGCATCATAAAAAAAGCAACATCTACACCGGAAAACTCAACTAATCAAGAATTGAGCGACTTGGAGCTCGAAGCGATCGCGGGTGGTATGCGTACTCTCACAATCGAAGGCCCAGTGCCGGACTATCTGAAACCCCGCATATCCACGCAACTGATTAACCACTTGCAGTCCTATTTCGGCAAATGAGCTGCTTGTAACTAGAAGCGATCGCGCTTCTGCTGAGTTTAAACATTTAAGGAGGAAACATCTGATGGAAAGCAACGATCTATTTTCGCAAGAATTACCGTCTGAGTTGTCCCAAATCGCAGCATCAGAACCGGAAAATTCAACTAATCAAGAATTGGACGAATTGGAATTAGATGCGATCGCGGGCGGCTGTTCCGATGCTGTCGATCAAGCTCGGGCTGCTGGTATCCCTGTTCTCACAATCAACCAACCGCCTCCAAAACTGCGCTTGACAATCCCTACGAAGATGTTGGAACTTTTGGGTTCATAACACAATTTAAAGGAGAAAACTGCGATGGAAAGCAACGCTCCCTTGTGCCAAAAACTCTCGTTCGAGCCGTCAAAAATTACAGCATCCAAACAAGAAATATCGACCCATCGAGAATTGAACGACTTGGATCTCGAAGCGATCGCGGGCGGCCGTTCCGATATGGCCGATCGCGCTCGGGCTGCAGGTATCCCTGTTATCACAACCAGCCAACCGCTTGAAAAACCGCGCTTGACAATCCCTATGAATGTGTTTGAATTTTTGGGTTCCTAACACAAGTTCAAGGGAAAATATCGATCTCGCAAAAAACTGTAGCACAGTTTGCTTTTGGCATAACTTGCCTGAAAAATCAGCAAATAATTGACATTGGAGGAAAGTAAAATGCCTGTAGTTCAAGAAGTATTAGAGCGTGTCTGGAGTGACGAACAACTCAGAAATAACCTGTTTAACAATCCCAAGGATGTTCTGGCAGAGTTTGGGATGAAGCTTCCCGACTCAGTGGCGGTGGAAGTTCACGAAAATAGTTCCAATTTGATGAACTACGTTCTGCCCAACTTTGATGAAATTCCCGCAGTAGTGGATCTAGAAAAGGTAGATCCTGTAGCGGGTAAAATCATGAAAAAGGCTTTGACTGAAGAAGCTTTTAAGACTCAGTTGCTTGCAGATCCAAAGAGTGCGATCGCCTCAGCAGCCGATATTCAACTGCCTGATTCTCTGGATATCCGAGTTTACGAAGATACTCCCACCGTCAAGCACTTGGTTGTGCCTGCCAACCCTGCCGATGCTGAATTGAATGATTTGGAATTAGAGGCGATCGCAGGCGGCGGCACCAAACCAAATCTGCCGCCTATTGTTACCGACTGTTTCGGTACAGGAGGGTTAGAAAAGTTGCTCAATAGCACCCAACCGTGTTAGGAGTTGCTTGAATCGCTGATTGACAATCACACTAGCAACAGTAGGGTGCGTGACCTTATTAGTTATAGCTACCTGTTAAAAATCGGCGACTTTCACGCAAAAAGCTGTAGCTTGCATAAATTGGTAGAAAATGTCTGACAAATCAGCAAATAATTGACATTGGAGGAAAGTAAAATGCCTGTAGTTCAAGAAGTATTAGAGCGTGTCTGGAGTGACGAACAACTCAGAAATAACCTGTTTAACAATCCCAAGGATGTTTTGGCAGAGTTTGGGATGAAGCTTCCCGATTCAGTGGCGGTGGAAGTTCACGAAAATACTTCCAATTTGATGAACTACGTTCTGCCCAACTTTGATGAAATTCCCGCAGGAGTGGATCTAGAAAAGGTAGATCCTGTAGCGGGTAAAATCATGAAAAAGGCGATAACAGAAGCAGCTTTTAAGACTCAGTTGCTTGCAGATCCAAAGAGTGCGATCGCCTCAGCAGCCGATATTCAACTGCCTGATTCTCTGGATATCCGAGTTTACGAAGATACTCCCACCGTCAAGCACTTGGTTGTTCCTGAAAACCCAGCCAATGCTGAATTGAATGATTTGGAATTGGAGGCGATCGCAGGCGGGATGAGCAAACAAAATCAGGCTAAGACAGGATGCGCCATAGCTGAGGGGTTAACCATCTTGCTCCCACCTCTCAGCGGAGGGGCAAAAGCTGCCTCCGCAGCAGCAGAAGCAGCTCTCGAAGGTAAGTAACCTTTGATTTTAGTGACAAATCTAGGTTGGGTTGAGTGAACTCAACTCAATCTACGCATCTTTCTACGATATTGATGATTGGTATTAATTACCAATTGCTCATTAACAATTTATTATGACTGATTTAACGCTTTCGCAAACTGTTCGCAAAATTGTCGAGAAAGCTTTATCGCCGGATGAGTGGACAGCTTTTCCCGATGCAGCATCATCCTTTCCTGATGCGAAACCTGAAGCTGAAAAGTTATTAGCGCAGTGGAAAAAACTGATTTCGCTCAAAACTAATGATGGTGCGGCATTTGACAAGCGGTTGCAACACTTGGGGTTAGAGCGCGAGAGTGCGATCGCTTATCTTGCCTCCCGCTGCTTGCCCGAAAATGCGAGTTTGCCTGCTTGGGCCAAACTGCTCAGCGAAGTTTTAATTCCCAGTAATTTTGCCCAACCTGTAGTAACTGTAGAGCAGTTGCAAGATTGGACGGATGAGGAAATTGATGCCTATAAACTCACTCTCAAGCAAACTCCAATTTTTCCAGAATTTATTCATCCTTTTATCTCGGTTGTCCTGCGGAAAATTAACGCCGCGATGCCTAATTTAACAGAAATACTTTCAGATCATGCTTGGAAACAAATAGCTCGATATTTGCTGTTAAGGCTTTCTAAAATAGCCGCCCGCGTTGTAGCTTGCGAAGTCAAACAGCGGCGCGATCGAGGTCAATTAATGGGCGTCACATCCCAAGAGCGATATCAGTATTTTGTTAGCAATATTTTAGGCATCCCAGAGGGTTTGTCCGAGTTATTTCTTCAGTATCCCGTACTGGCGCGGCTGCTGGCAGTTTGCTCGGAGCAAGCGGTGGAGGTTGCAATCGAATTCCTGCAACGCTTACAGCAGGATTTGAATGAATTAAAAGCTACATTTCAACCCAATTCTCATCTCGGCTTGCCGACTTCACTGCTGATGGGGATGTCCGATTTACATCAAGGCTCGCGCAGTGTTTGCATCATCGAATTTGATTCGGGTTTGAAGCTGGTTTACAAGCCGCGCAGTTTCGAGATTGACAACGCTTTTAACAGCCTAATTGACTGGCTGAATCAAACAAGAGACACACCAGAATTGCGACAAACACGCATCTTGATGCGGGCTGGTTACGGTTGGAGCGAGTTCATTTCAACCGCCGATTGTACTGCCAAAGAACAGGTAGCAAAATTTTACCAGCGTCAAGGAGTTTATGCCGCGATCGCGTACTTTTTATGCGGCACAGACTTCCACTGGGAAAACTTTATCGCCGCGGGTGAATTTCCAGTACCTATCGACTTAGAAGCACTTCTGGCAACTAGCATACACGAAGTACCGGAGGAGTTTAAGCAACTGCCTAAATATTTATATCCCTTGGGTATGTGTAGTGTATTATCTAGCTGTATGTCATTTTTTTGGCGCGCTGGTAATTACGACCAAATTTTGTTTTGCGGCACCGGCATCAACGGCTGCGGCGATCGCCCTTGGCACACCGGAATCACAGTTTGGCAAGGAATCGGAACTGATGAACTCAAACTAACTCGCCAGTACCTCAACTTTTACTTTAATAAGAATCTGCCTCGATCGCAGGGTGAGAAAATTCCTGTAAATGACTATATCGATGAGGTGATCCAAGGATTTTCTGCTGCTTATCGGACTCTCATGCAGCATCGAGAAGAGTTGCTCGCTGAGCGAGGAATTTTAGCAGCATTCCGCACGGTAACTACCCGTTCTGTTTTGCGCGATACCAACGATTATGCTAATACTCTGTTTTGGAGTTTGAAACCCGATCATTTAACATCGGGTGCGGCTTATGATGTTGCCCTAGAGTTGCTTTATAGAGAAATATCAGTCGGCAACAGCATCCCTTTTCCCAAACTATTGGATGAAGAAAAGCGCTGTTGCTGGCAGCAAAATATCCCCAGTTACTACAGTTCGCCTTTATCGCATTCCATCTACTCCTGCAGCGGAGTTTCCTATGAACTAGCGATTAATCAAGTTAGTTTTGAGCAAATGCAGCAGCTCTTGGGCGAAGCTTCAGAAGAAGATTTGATTTGGCAGTCAGAATTATTGCGAGTTTCATTAGAAATGTCTGTTTACCCTAGCGGTAAGCAAGTACAGGAAAAACAAGTCGGCAGCCAGACAGTTGATAATAATCAATTGTCCTTATTAAGCCTTAAGTCATCTGCTGTAAGCGAACAGTGGCTATTGGTAAGCGGTTGGTCAAATTTCAGCGAAAAAAACACCCAAGACGGGCAAGTGACGACCTCTGATGCGCGATCGGCAATGGATACCGACGGGGAATATAATAAACCAACCGCAAAGGCACAGAAACTGCAAAGAAAGGAAGGCTTTGAGCAAGTGATTTGGCATGAAAACCAGTCAGTAAAAGAACGCCTGCTTCAAGGAGCGATCGCTATTGGGGATGCGCTGGAAAAGTTAGCTATGAGTCACGCTTGGGGGAACAGTTGGCTCTGTTTTTCTAGAATTTCTCAAAATTCTACAGTAGTTGCTCCCATACATCCGCTTCCCTGGAATTCAATGGGTGCGGCGGGAACCAGTATTTTTCTGGCTAATCTCGCTTGTCAGACAAAGGATGAGCGGTACCAAAAACTGGCGCGGGGTGCATTAAAATTTACGGCTTCTGCGCTCCAACATTTTATCGATAAGGGATTGTGGGATGAAGTTCCTATTTCTGGATATAACGGCCTTTGTTTATTCATTTATGCTTTGACAGAATGCGGGCGGTGTTTAGATGACGAAATTTTAGGCGATCGCGCGCTGGATTGGGTTTTAAAATTAACGCCCGAGCGGCTGCGTCAGGAGCAAAACCCGGATGTTTTAAACGGTGCGGCAGGAGCTTTGTTAGCTTTGCTGCATCTATACAAACTGCGTCCAGATTCCCGGTTAATTGAACGGGCGACATCCCTCGGCGAAAGCATTCTCAACTGCCAGGAAAAAGCAGGAATCGATCGGGGATGGCGGATGCCAAATTTTGAGCGATCGCTGTTAGGAATGGGACACGGTGCGGCGGGAATTGCCTGCGCGCTGCTGCGTCTTTATGCCTTAACCGGAAACGAGCAATTTCGCATTTCTGCCGAGTCAGGTTTAGCCTATGAACGATCGCATTTTTGTCACGAAACAAAAGACTGGCCAAATCTTCAGAAATCACCGGGCAAACTTCAGTTTATGACAGGTTGGTGCGCCGGGGCACCGGGCATTGGTTTAGCCAGACTCGGTATTCTAGGAATTCTGGGCGACGAGTCAGAAATTAGAGATGAGATTGAATTCGCGATCGCGGCTGCACAGCGGCATTTAGGGAAATACCAGCATCACCTGTGCTGCGGCGAAGCAGGTAGAATTGCTTTTTTGTGCGCTGCAGCACAGCGTTTAGAACGGCCAGAATTGTTCCCTGTAGCTATTAGCGCCGGTCTCAAAATGATTGATTTCTACGAACAAGTCGGCCACTGGCGGCTGCAAGAGTTTTCTGAGCGAAATATTATTCCCGGTTTGCTAGACGGAGTTTCGGGAATTGGTTTAACGCTGTTAGGACTGATTTCACCCGAATCTACTTCTCAAATCATGCTTTTGGACTAAAACGATGAACGATAAAATTAACAGTTTCAGCGTACTTACAGAGCAAGAAGCTCAAAAAGTTCGTTCTACAGTCTGCGAACTAAAAGAGTTTTGGATCGAACGAAATCCCGATATGCCCTTTTATACCTTGGGGGCAGCCAGTTACATTGATGCCGCCAAAGATCGGCAAGATTACTGCTGTATGGCCAAAACTTATAACGCGATATTGCGCGATCGCTTGGGTTGGCTTTACGAACGGTTAGCCGACAAGCTGGCGCAATTCCTGAAAGCACCTGTAAGCTACCGACACGAGTTAGCACTGCCTGGGTTTCACGTCTACCTAGCCTGTAAATTGTTTGAGCGGCCAATTGCTTCAATTCACTGCGACTCCCAGTACAATCTGGTCAATTGGGAATCTCCAGACGAGACAAATTTCAATAATCCAATCTCTTTCACTTTAGCAATTTCGCTGCCAAAATTTGGCGGAGGTTTGAATGTGTGGAATTTGCATTATCCGGAAATAATTCAAATTAGTGACGCAGATTTTGTCCAGCTTGTCAAGTCGAGAATCAAAAACTATTATCCCTACCAAATAGGTCAGCTAATCTTGCATTCCGGCCATACCGTCCATCAGATTGCACCCGCAAAAAATATCCAACCAGATGATGAGAGAATCACCCTTCAAGGGCACGCACTTTTCAGTCAGGGCCGCTGGCAAATTTATTGGTAATTAGCTCAATTAGCTAGTGCTGGATGCCATAAAAAATCTGTTAGCTATTTTTATTAATCACTTTTCATAGAGAAGTAGGCAATTGTATTGGGAGGATTTGAATATGCTTGCATTGAATCGCATCGATAATCATTTAACAGGATTTGCTTATCAAGCATTTACCTTTCCGCGATTTCGCTACCGCTTGCAAGTCTTAAAACCAGAAGGCTCTACTGTTGCGATCGCGGCTTCTGATTCAAATGAGCCAGTGGGTTTAGCCTTAGCTGACATTTTACCCGACGGTAAAGCGGGGGAGGTACTATCTATTTTTGTGGAGAAGAAATACCGCAATCTAGGAGTTGGTACATCTCTGCTTGCCCGTTTGGAGGAAGAGTTATTATCGCGAGGTTGCGCGAGCGTTAATTTAGTTTATACAACAGGACAGCCAACAACATTAGCTTTAGAAAATTTGCTGCAAAAGTGCAATTGGACACCTCCCCAGCCTCGGATGATTGTGTGTAAATCGACAACCGATAAAATCGCAAATGCACCTTGGATGCAGAAAGCAACCCTACCGGCTGCCTACACAATCTTCCCTTGGGTAGAAATTACGGCAGAGGAACGTATTTTAATTAAACAGCAGCAAGCCGCAGCACCTTGGATTCCACCGCAGTTGATTCCTTTTGAAAACGAGGAAAATTTTGAACCTTTAAACAGTGTAGGTTTGCGTTACCGAGGACAAGTAGTAGGATGGGTAATCACCCATCGAATAGCACCCGACACCATCCGCTACACTTGCAGTTTTGTCAGACAAGACCTCCAAAAAATGGGTCGGATTATTCCTCTCTATGTTCGAGCAATTAAAATTCAGGAACAAGCAGGGATTCCCAAAGGGATTTGGACAGTTCCGTTCGTCTATACCTCAATGGTTAGTTTCGTCAAAAAACGCATGGCATCGTACATGATTTCTATTGATGAAAGCAGGGGTTCTTTTAAATCATTAGGAGATGGGGGGACGAATGTCTTCCTTGAAGGACGAGTTTGACCTGCTAGTCGGAGAAATTTTTCTATGTTACAAGCACTCTACTTGATGCAGCAAGCCCCCGATATGGGTAACACTACAATATTTAGCGTTGGCTTAGTTATCGCCTGCTTGCTATTGCTAATTTTGTTGTGGTTGCCCGATTTGCTAACAAAAGAATAAGCCTAATTTGGCTCGATTCATAGTGATGGCTGTAGGGGCGGGTTCACCGAAATCTCTCGAACCGATCGAACAATCCCATAAACCCGCCCTCCCCCGCCTTGATTTACATCAACATTTTTCCAATAAATTAGCGGTACATTGGTATTGTTGGTGGGGTGGGGGCGGGTTTACGAGATTGTCGATTTTTGCCAGATATTGTTGGTGAACCCGCCCCTACGGGTTGGATTTACATCAACATTTTACCCCGTAAATTAGCGGTACATTTGTATTGTTGGTGGGTAGGGCGGGTTTACGAAATTGTATATTTTTGCCAGAGATTGTTGGTGAACCCGCCCCTACGGGTTTGTGAAATCGCGTTTACATTACTCTAACTGTCGCGCCACTAATCGAGCAAATAATCCTCCCTGTTTTACCAATTTCTCAAACGAACCAAATTCTACCAAACGGCCGGCTTCAATTACATAAATGCGATCGGCATTGCGAATCGTACTCAGGCGGTGGGCGATGACAACTCGCGTCACATTCAACTTATCCAAACTCTCAGTAACGATCGCCTGCGTGCGGTTGTCCAAAGCACTCGTAGCTTCATCCATCAGGATAACCTTTGGTTTGACAACCATTGCGCGGGCAATTAACAATCTTTGCCGCTGGCCTCCCGAAAGATTCGTGCCGCCCTCGCTGACAACCGTGTGCATTCCCATCGGCATTTGTTCGATATCGGCGGCTAAACCGGCCATTTGCGCGGCTTCCCAAGCTTCCTCCTGCGTTACCATCGCCCCGCAGGTAATATTGTCAAACATCGAACCAGCATTAATTCTGCCGTTTTGCAGCACTACTCCTAACTGCCGCCGCACAGCTTGAACGTCGAGGCCTGCTAAATCTTGATTGTCGTAATAAACAGTGCCACTTTGTGCTATTTCAAATCCCAATAACAGCCGAAATAATGTTGATTTGCCGCTACCCGACGGCCCGACGATCGCGATAAATTCTCCCGGTTGAATATTGATGCTGACATCATCTAAAATTGGGGGGCCGTCCTCCCGGTAGCGGAAAGTTGCCCTATCGACAGTAATTTGACCTTTTAAGCGCCCCGGATCGGCTTTTGTCGGGTCAGATTCCGGGATGCCCTGGACGATCGGTTTGGCTCGCTCCCACAGCGGTACAATTCCTAAAATATCAGTTAGGGTATTGCTCAAGTCAGTGACGCCAGAAAGAAACGTTCCGAAGGCGGAATTAAAAGCAAGAAAGGTTCCCATATTCAGTCCGCCTCCTCCTGTTTGAGAGGTTTGCATGAACACAATTGCAAACCAAAACATCAGAATAGAACTAACTAACGGCAGCGCTTCGTTAAACACAGAAACGCTGTCGTCAATTCGTTTAATTCCAGTTCTTAATTTGATTTGCTGGCTGTACTTTTTCGCCCAAGCTGCAAATGCTCGCCCTTCTGCGGCCGCTACCCGCAGCTTTGAGACTCCGTTAATCAGTTCTACTGTCAGCCCGTTAATGTCGCCATCTCCTGTTTCCATCTGCCGCTCTTTTGGGATTAAGAGCAAGCTGGATGTGACTGTTACTATAACCGCGATCAAAGTTAAACCAATTCCGACTAAAGCCAGTGGCAGGCTGTAAACAAACATCAGCCCCAAATTCAGCAGGGAAAATATCGCGCTCAAAAGTGTCCGCTGCGTCGCGCCGCTGAGTTGGGCACGAATTTGATTAACTGCTAATAAGCGAGTCAGCAAGTCGCCAGAAGAATAGCTGCGAAAAAACGCCGGTTTTAATCTCAGCAATCGATCCCAAACTGCCGGCTGGAGAGTGCCGCTGGCAGCATTTTCGATCCGCAGTGTCAGAATTGTTTGGGCGATGCTAAATACAGCCCGTCCGATCGCGGCAACTAACAACACCAGCCCTAGCTGCCACAGTAAAACGCGATCGCTGTCAGGAATAGCATCATTGACCAAAATCGAGGTAGCTTGCGGCGTCACCATCCCCAACAGCGTTCCCAATATCCCCAGCCCGAAAGCAACGATGATGTCTTTTTCGTAGCCCTTCGTCCCGAAGCGAAACAGTTCCGCAGCGTTGTGAAGCAATAGCGGCAGGGGCCGGTAAAACATGAGAGTTTCTGACGACAACTCTTGGGCGATTGCTTTAGTTACCCGTTGGTGGCTGCGATCGATCGGATCGAACAAAGTATAACGATCTCCCTTACCGGGCAGCAAAGCTACAGGTCGATTTTCGGACTTTGTATAAGCCAACAGCGGGCCACAGTTCTGCCGCCACCAATCTCCAACCAGCAGCACGCGGCGGGTGCGAAATTGGGACGATCGCGCGATCGCCTCCATCGGATCTTTAACTCGACTCAAGTCTTCGGAACCCGCCGGGGGCTCGACGGTAATCCCTTGTGCTTTACCCACAGCCCCAGCAGCGATTAACAGCGGCGTTCCTTCCTCAGACAAGGCAGTTTTCCGGGGATGCAAAACCTCCGTTAATTCTCCCAAAGCTGTCTGAGTTACTTGGCGGTTTAGCTGTTCGCGTTCCTGAAAACGGCGGAATTCCTCTGCTTTTTGCTGGGAAACCAGGAAGTTCAAGCCGCAGTAAAAATACTCGTGCAGCAACGCTAAACTCGCGGGCAGCCCGGAGGCATTTTCCACTTCTGCTGTTGAGAAGATTTGCACCTCAACTTCCCCGGATGCCACCAGCAGCATATTCCCAGCCAGGGGAAACGCTGGGGAAGTGGAATTTAACTTCAATTCCCCGACACTCGCATCGCCCGATCGCACCTGCACCCAGACAACTGTTCCCGGTGGCGATCGCAGAATTTGACCTTTTTGCAGCGATATCTGCTGCGACGCTGCTAAAACAACAGTTTCTGGCGCAACTTTTTCATCCGGGGCGTGAAGCGCATCTATCCCGTAGGGAATCACTCGTTCTCCCAAATGCTCTATCCACCCTTCCACAAGCGATCGCGTTTTGCTGTCACCAGCAGCAACTAAAGCGGCACAATCTGCGATCGCGATCGGTTCCAGTTCCGTTTCGGCGATCGCGATCGCCAGAAGTCCCCAACCTGGTTTTAAATTTTCTCCTTGTTTTTCTGCTTGTCTTTCTCCCCCCCTTAGCAAGGGGGGGTTGGGGGGGGTAATGGCGCCGAACAAAGCCTCGCCTGCACCAACGCTGAACAGATAATAGCGGTTTCCGGCAGGCTTCTCACTTTGTATCTTGGCTGCAAAAACTGCGATCGCGCCCGACTTAACAATCCATACCTGATGCGGGTCATTCAGCAGCAGCGGTTCATTTCCTTTAATTCGGTGCAGTTTCTTAACAGGATTTAGATCGAGCATAGCTAGTAATTTGCGATTAGTAATATCAAGTCGGGTTAATCTCAAAATCTGGCACCATTCTCAATAAGTCTTTCATGGGCGGGCAGGATGCCCAACCCCTACTCCCCACAAGAAAACTCATTTGTGGAACAGGCGACATCTTGCCTGTTCTGGCTCTCCTGCTCATTTGTGGAACAGGCATCTTGCCTGTTATTGAGAATGATGAAATGAGGTTAATTGCTGCTGTTTATTGTTCATTCCCAACCAAAAGAGCATAAGATCCTCCCAGCTTTTGCAACTCCTCATGAGTGCCTCTCTGAACAACTTTTCCCCCTGCTAGCATAATAATTTCATCGCAATCTCGAATCGTACTCAAACGGTGAGCAACCACAATACAAGAAGTACCGCGACGCCTCAAATTGCGATCGATAATTAACTCTGTTTCAGCATCCAGAGCACTCGTTGCTTCATCCAGCACCAACACCGCTGGATTCCTCACTAATGCCCTGGCAATTTCCAAGCGCTGCCGCTGTCCGCCACTCATATTTGTCCCCCCTTCATTGAGTTGAGCATCGTATCCTCCCGGCATATTCAAGATAAGTTCGTGAATTGCCGCATCAATGCACGCTTGCACTAAATCTGCTTCCGGTACTGTCGGGTCCCAAAGCGTGAGATTTTCCCGAACTGTTCCGGCAAATAGAAATATCTCTTGTTCGACCATTGCCAGCGAATTTGCTAGGATAGAACGGGGAATCAAATTGCGGGGAACCCCGTCAAATAAAATTTCGCCATTCATTGGTTCGTAAAGGCCTGTCACAAGTTTGGCAATAGTAGATTTGCCAGAACCGCTGCCCCCCACTAACGCTACCCGCTGACCAGGTTTTACGGTTAAGTTCAAGTTGTCAATTAGCGGCGCTTCCAAGCGGCTGTAGCCAAAACTGACACCGCGCAATTCAATCCAGCCCTGCAAATGAAAAGAATCTGGTGCAAGGGCGGCGCGGCCGTTTCCACTATTAAAAGAATCGCGGTCTGCTTCAGGATCGATCGGGTTTTGCAGAACGTCATCAAGTCGGTTTAAATCGGCTTCTAATTCTTGCAGAGTGCTGCCAAAGTTGACTAGATTGTTGACTGGTCGGAGGAATTGTTGAGTGAGACTTTGATAGGCAATTAACATCCCGATACTCAAACCGCCGTTCATCACCCGCAAGCCCCCAACAACTAAGATAGCAGTTGCAGCTAATGCCGTTAAAAATGCTGGTAATATTGACAATATTTGAGTGGGCAAAGCCAATTCTTGCTGGGCGTTGCTCATTTTGGCATAGTACCCGGCAAACTTAGAAAATAAATCGAATTCTAAACCGCTAGCTTTGACAGTTTCTATAGATTGAATGCCTGCAATCGCAGCACCGCCAACCTTACCTGTTTCCTGAGCTAATCGGGTGTTAGCATCGACGCGGCTGCGGGATAAAGATTGCAGTGCCAAAAAGTTTAAGGCTGCAAAAACAGCGGCAACACTGGTCAATACCCAGTCGTACATCACCATAATTATTGCATAGAAAACCATCATCACCGCGTCGATCGCAGTTGCAGCAAGTTTCCCCGATAAAATTTCAGCAACCTTGTCATTAACTTGGCAGCGGCTGCTAATTTCACCTGCAAACCGCTGGGCGTAAAATCCAACAGGCAAGCGCAAAGTATGCCAGAGGAACTGTCCCGACATCGAAATCGCAAGCTTGTTAGCCAGCCGCCGCAAATAGAAAAGCCGCATCCGCGCTAGCAGCCCTTGGACGGCCGCCGCAAACAGCATTCCCAATATTAAAGGTCGCAGCCACTCGTGACGGTTTTCGACGAGAATTTCATCCACAAAAATTTGGGTAAATGCCGCGCCAGCCAAACGGGGAACAGTCAGTAATAAACCAGCAATTAAACAAAATGCGATCGCCCAACGGGAACTTTGCAATCGGGAATCTAAAGCACTGGCAATACTGGGTTTTTTCCCACCCTTTTTAAACTCCGGCCCAGGCTCAAAAGTCAAAACAACGCCAGTATAAGCAGACTTAAATTCTTCTAGGGAAACAGTCCTCGGCCCCGATGCGGGGTCGTTGAGGTAAACGCGCTTTTTCTTCATCCCCTCAACCACCAAAAAGTGATTGAAATTCCAAAAAACAATAAAAGGTGGGGGTACAGTTTTCAACTCTTCGACAGTTTTTTTAAACCCTTTAGCATCTAAGCCGTAAATTCTGGCTGCTTTGAGGATATTAGAAGCTTTACTGCCATCGCGAGAAACGCCGCACTCGCTCCGCAATTGAGCTAAAGGTACTGGGTGTTGGCAGTAACTCAAAATAATTCCTAAAGCAGCAGCACCGCATTCTACTGCTTCCATTTGCAGCAGTGTGGGAGTACGAACTCGCCTTAAGTTGCGCGGTGTAACAAACTTGTGAATATCGGGTATTTTCATCGGCTATAAGGCTGAAACCCATAATAAATTTTGCTGGTATTCGAGTCTAGATCCCCCTAAATCCCCCTTAAGAAGGGGGACTTTGACTGCTCTTGTCCCCCCCTTCTTAAGGGGGGTTAGGGGGGATCTAGACTTCGATATAAACAAGAGAAACGGTCGGTGTAACGTATTTCTTGTCAGCAATTATCTATCCCTGGGGAAGAAAAAAAACTGACTAATAACGGTTAGTAAACGCCAGTCAAAGAACGAAAAATAGGAATCACGTAAGAAATCGGCGCTAACTGCCCGATTTGAACCCGAACTAGCGCCGTAGTACCGGGGGAAATCTTGAGAGGAGGCCCGTTCGATGAAGACCATTTGTAACCGCTGATAGTGTTCGGATCTTGTTGCAATTCCACAAATATTTGCACGGGAGCACCGCCACCAGCTATGTTTTTTGCGATGCTGTCAGCCAAATTTTCATTGCCGATAATTGCCGACATATCTTGATTAGTAACCGGAAAAGGAGAAACTTGGGTTACTTTGCCGACAATGCCGCCGTAGCGTTCCCGCTTGACGACGCTAGGGGTAACTTGCACGGTCATTCCCGGTTTAATTTGCTTGCCGTCTCTGTCAGCAAAATACACAAGACTGACCATTTTTTCGCGAGAATTTTTAGCTTCAACCGTCCCGATTCTTGTACCGATGTTCAGCATTTGGCCGGCAACGGCGCTAACTTCCAAAACGCGGCCGTCGTATTGGCTGGTAACTTTGCTTTCGGTAGCTAACTGATTCTGCAAGTGGGCAATCTTGCGTTTAACTTCCTGAATTTGATTTGTTTGGGCGATCGACTTCTCTAAATCTTGTTGAGCTAGTTTGACCGCTTGGGTTTCCATGTCTTTAATCTTAGTTTTGATTTCGTCAATTTTATTCAGGTTTTGCAGGTACTCCCGTTCGGTGTTACTTTTCTGAACTTTAAGTTCTTGGAGATTGTTTTTAATTTCGTTAAGGCGGTTGAGATTTTGCAGGTACTCCCGTTCGGTATTGGTAGCTTCTACCTTGAGTTGCTGCCGGCTGTTTTTGATGTCGTCAATTTTATTGAGATTTTGCAGGAATTCGCGATCGCTATTGGTTTTCTGAACGTCGAGTTCCTTTAACTGCGTTTCAATATCCGCCAGTTGCATCTGAGAGTCCGCGAATTCCTGTCTCGCTTGCAGCATTACATCCTCGCTGATCGCCCTCTCTTGTTCGTAAAGAACGCGGCGAGTTTCAAACCGCTGCTGCAAAGTTTCCACCAAAGAAGCGATGTGCTGTTTTCGCTGCAAAAGACTGTCGCGTTTTTTGGCGATCGCGGCCAGAGTTTGCTGCCGTAATATCGGCGCAACTTTTTCTCGCCGCAAACTTTCTTCCAAACTTTGGCGTTTTTCTGCTAAGGCTGTCAGAGTTTGCTGCCGCAGTACCGGCGCAATTTGTTCGCGACGCAAACTTTCTTCCAAACTTTGACGTTTTTGCTCTAATGCCGCCATACTTTGCTGGTGCAATATCGGTGCAACTGACTCTCTATTCAAGCTTTCTTGAAGGTCTTTTTGCTGCTGTTGGAGGGTTTTTAATTCCAGGGCAATCTGCTGTTTTTGCAGCTTATTAGTATCTTGCTTTTGTCCTTGCAGTTGGGCTAATTTGGCTTTTTCTTGTTCTAGCTGCTGCTGGAGGTCGAGTTTATTAATTCTGCCGATTTCTTGACCCCGTTTAACAACATCTCCCGGCTTGATATTTAGCTTTACCAATTGACCGGAACTAGCAGCTTGAAATTGCACGACGCGGCGGGGCAGAAGCAATACGCCTTGACCGGAAACAGTCAGCGGAATTCGCCCGATCGCACTCCAAACCCCCGCAGCAGCAACTAAACAGCCAATTGCAGTTAGTGGCAGCCACGATCGAGGACTAACCACCTGCATCATTTCGTCGAGGCGTTCCGGTGAAGATAAGCGATCGATCGCTTCGGTAGTGAAAAGTTTGTTTTGTTTTACCTGCATCAGCTATTCCTTTCGAGAGTGCGATCGCGGCTGTAAGCAGGGGTGTATTTGAAGGGGAAATTCCTTGCAAGTCAATTGAGGCACAAACAATTTCCCAACAAACGTTCAAAGCTTCCGTGCAATTACTTGAATGTTCTCACTCCTGTTTGCAGCTTGCCTGTAACATCACTTTACGACAATTAACCCTCGTAAGACCTAACTAACAGTAGAGTTTTCAGCTAACAAAAAGACCAGCTTACAGCCAGTCTTCAGACCGGGGAATGACCCGAACTTTCGGCTAGGTATCGCCCGCAGCCAGGGCCTACACATTGGTCACCAGTTAAGCTAAAAACACTTTTGTCAATGGGTAGAATTACTCTAAAGTATCGAAGTAGCAACTTAAAATGTGCTGCGATTTGTTCAATGAGGTCGGTAAAACATTTACGACACCTGCAAGGATTGCTATATAGTTTGATTTTTGATAAAATTAGTGAACCAACCCCAGTGCAACAAAAGGTTCTAGTTTTGCTTGGGGTTTCTCTAATTTATACGCAGTAAACCGCGGCCAAAAATCTTTATTTCAAAAGCTTACTCTACACTGAATATGCCTTTTGTCAATTGTGGAAGTTCAATGTAATTGGTAATGGTAGGTGGGGTAGAAGGAAGGGAAACCCTACCATTACTATTAACATAACAGTCAAAAGTTAACAGTCAACAGTTAATTGTTAACCGTTGACTGTTAAACTGAATGCCTGTGCCGAACTCGCTAGAAACGGCGGGAATGGCTGTTCATTCTTTGGATTTAGCACTTTTGGAAAGCTTACCCTCAAAAGGTTGAACTCCACTATTGGGATAGTTGTCATCGCTGGGGCTAAAAATCCGCACCGCTGCTTCCGAAACGTAACGCATCGCGTTTGCCAAAGATTTAGAAAGATTCATAGAATCTGCCTCTCTTGTCTGAGTTCTGATACTTTTAATATTACTCTGATT
This sequence comes from Microcoleus sp. B6-A1, assembly GCF_036705085.1. Taxonomy (NCBI): domain Bacteria; kingdom Bacillati; phylum Cyanobacteriota; class Cyanophyceae; order Oscillatoriales; family Microcoleaceae; genus Microcoleus; species Microcoleus sp. B6-A1. The sequence goes on along the minus strand of NZ_JAUBTU010000044.1, from coordinate 20,320 downwards.
TTTTGGCTGTGGATGAGTTTAGCAATATTTATTTGAATTACTTATTGGTCTGCAACAATAAAGCAAGCTGAAGGTTTGAGAAATTACGCATTTTTGGACGATCGACCTTTTGGTGGTAGATTTTTCCTTGCTCAACTCAAGCAGTCGCGATCGCCCTCCGACGCTCAGAAACCGCGTTCTCTAACTCTATTCAAAGGCTGCAAGGAAATATTTTCGCAAAAAACCAGGCACGCTTGAGTGTTTGTGCTTAATTCCTGAGTTTGTTAAATTCAGTATTTATATGGACTTTACCATAATATTAATCTACAAATTAACCTCAATCCGCTATTAAAGGGCATAAGCAGCGAATTTATCCGACAAATATCTGCAATCTTCATCAAATATTTACAAAAAGATATGGTGTTTGTCACTATAATTAAGAAAAAGAAGTTTGTCCGGGGTTTTTTTATGAAAACTACCACAGAAAGCCTGCAGCTCACAGGTTTTGACGAAATCTTAGAAGACCGGGAACTGACGGTTTCTTCAGCAGATTACAGCCTTTTGACCGATCTCTACCAGCTAACGATGGCCGCTTGTTACGTCGGGGAAGGGCTCGACGGGCGGGCCGCGAGTTTTGAGTTGTTCGCGCGCAGGCTGCCAGAAGGTTTTGGCTACGCGATCGCGATGGGTTTGGCGCAAGTTATCGATTATTTGGAAAAATTTCGGTTTTCGCCGGCGCAAATTGAGGCTTTGCAGTCCACTGGGATTTTTGCTGGCGCAGGAGAGCGATTTTGGACTTTACTCGCCACAGCCCGTTTTACTGGCGATGTTTGGGCGGTGCCGGAGGGGACGGCGGTGTTTGCCAACGAGCCTCTGCTGCGAATTGAGGCTCCTCTGTGGCAGGCTCAGTTGGTGGAAACTTATTTATTGAATGCCATAAATTATCAAACTTTGATTGCGACGCGGGCAGCGCGGCTGCGGGATGTGGCGGGCCCGGAGGCTAAGTTGCTGGAATTCGGGACGCGCAGGGCTTTTGGGCCTCAAGCTGCTGTTTGGGCGGCTAGGGCGGCTCTGGCTGCGGGGTTCGACGGAACTTCTAATGTTTTGGCTGCTTTGAAGTTGGGCCGCAAACCTGTAGGTACGATCGCCCATGCTTTGGTAATGGCTGTGGCGGCCCTCGAAGGCAGTGAGAATCAGGCGTTTGCAGCTTTTCACCGCTATTTTCCGGGGGCGCCGCTGCTGATCGATACTTATGATACTGTGGCGGCGGCGCGGATGTTGGCCGATCGAGTCAACAGCGGTGAAATGCAGTTGGAAGGCGTGCGGCTGGATTCGGGCGATTTGGCGGTGCTGTCTCGGGAAGTTCGATCGATCCTTCCGGGCGTTCCAATTTTTGCTAGTGGCGATTTGGACGATCGAGAAATTGCTAAATTAAAAAGTAGCGGTGCTTGCATTGACGGTTACGGTTTAGGAACGAAGTTGGTCAGCGGTTCCCCTGTGAACGGTGTTTATAAGTTGGTGGAAATTGACGGAATTCCGGTGATGAAAGAGGCAAGCGGCAAGGTAACATATCCAGGAAGAAAGCAAATTTTTAGACATATTGAAAATGGGCAAATTCTCACAGATTGTTTGGGATTGTCGGGAGAAAATATTAAGAATTGCGATTCTTACTTACCATTAATGGAGTTGGTTGTAAAGGACGGCACACGAGTGCAGAAGCCGGAAAGTTTGGACGATATCGCCAAACGAACTGCTGCTTCTGTCGCCAGTCTGCGCCCCGAAACTCGCCAACTTGACAACCCGATTTCGCCGCAGGTGGAAATTTCTACAGATTTGCAGAGTCTCACCCAAAAAACGAAAAAGAGCCATTAGTCAGTAGTCATTAGTCATTAGTCAGTAGTCAGTAGTCATTAGTCATTAGTCATTAGTCAGTAGTCAACAATCAACAGTCAACAGTCAACAGTCAACAGTCAACAGTCAACAGTTAACAGTCAACAGTTAACAATTACCGATTCCCTATGCAGAAGATTGCTCTTTTTGGAACAAGTGCCGATCCACCCACAGCGGGACACAAAACAATTCTGAGTTGGCTTTCCCAACATTTTGATTGGGTAGCAGTTTGGGCGTCGGACAATCCTTTTAAGTCGCACCAAACTTCTCTAGAACACCGATCGGCAATGCTGCTGTTAATGATTCAAGAAATTAATTCGCCCAGACACAATCTTTGCTTGCATCCAGAACTCAGCAGTCCGAGGACTGTGGAAACTGTGGAACAAGCAAGATTGCTGTGGCCGGATGCAGATTTGACGCTGGTAATCGGTTCTGACTTGGTGGGGCAACTGTCTCGCTGGTACAAATTTGAACAATTGTTAAAACAAGTGGACTTGCTGATAGTACCGCGACCGGGTTATCCGTCAGAACAATTAGATTTGTGGCAGTTGAGGCGCATGGGTGCAGACGTGGCGATCGCATCTTTGAATGGTCCCAATGTTTCTTCTACCTTCTATCGGGAAACAGGAGACACCCAAGCCCTGACTCCGACCATCGAAGATTACATCAATAGGGAGCATTTGTACGCATGGCACGAGGCACGAAAAAGGGCGAAGGTTGCTCATTAGCTGACTTTAAAGTAGGAGTAGATAATGTTATTTTTTCCGTCGATACCGTGCAGAACCGCTTGTTGGTGCTGTTGGTAATGCGGCAAGACGAACCGTTTATCGATTCTTGGAGTCTTCCCGGTACTTTGGTGCGTCAGGGTGAGTCTCTTGAAAATGCGGCTTACCGAATTTTGTCTGAGAAAATTCGGGTAAAAAATTTGTATCTGGAGCAATTGTATACTTTCGGAGAACCGGGGCGCGATCCTCGGGAAATTACCAGGGGCGATCGCTATCTTTCGGTGAGTTATTTTGCTTTGGTTCGCTTTGAGGAAGCTGAGTTAATTGCTGGGAGTGTAGTGGCGGGTGTGGGCCACCGCGTCGGCGGCATTGCTTGGTATCCCGTGCAACAAGTTCCTAAGCTGGCCTTCGATCACAATCAAATTCTCGAATACGGATACCGGCGATTGCGTAACAAACTTGAATACAGTCCGGTAGCTTTTGAAGTTTTGCCGGATGTTTTTACTTTGAGCGATTTGTATCAGCTTTATACAACTATTTTGGGGGAAACTTTTTCTGATTATTCTAATTTTAGATCTCGATTGTTAAAATTGGGTTTTTTGTGCGATACCGGTGTTAAGGTTTCGCGGGGGGCTGGCCGCCCTGCTAGTTTGTACCGCTTTGATGCGGCCGCTTTTGCTCCTTTCAAAAATAAGCCACTGGTGTTTATCTAGCTGTTACTTGGATGACATTCTGGGATCAATTTAGTAACATTAGAATAGAAGCTATTAAGGAGTGCAGACGATGAAAGACCCTGATGAATGCGCTAATATTCACGAAGTTCGGGAGGAAATTGATATTATCGATCGAGAAGTGATCGAGGCTTTGAGCAAGAGATTTCAATACGTCATCGCTGCCGCAAGGTTCAAAACGAGTGAAGCTAGCGTTAAATCGTTCGATCGCTTTCACGATATGTTACAGCAGCGGCGCGAGTGGGCTCAAGAATCGGGTTTGAATCCTGATGTGGTTGAAAATATTTACCGGGATTTGGTAAATTATTATATTGAGGAAGAGTTGAAACATTACAAATCCAAGTAATCTTTCGCTACATTCAAATCTAGGACTATAGGAAAGTGAGTCCGCGCGGGCGGACTGTTAGCAATATTTATTAGGTGATTTGGTGAGATGAAAATTGCGATCGCACAACTCAACCCTACTATTGGTGATATCTTTGGCAACTCCAACCTAATTCTGGAGGCTGCGAAAAAAGCTGAGGTTGAGGGCGCAAACTTATTGCTAACACCGGAACTTTCCCTGATCGGTTATCCGCCGCGCGATTTGTTAATCAATCCGAGTTTCATTGCAGATGCAGGTGCACAGTTGCTGCAACTAGCGCAAGCTTTGCCGCCGGAGTTGGCAGTCATAGTCGGCACTGCCTTACCTAATGCTAATGCTGTTAAACTCGGCGGAAAATCCTTGTTTAATAGCGCTGTTTTGTTGCAAAATGGCGTGGTCAAACAAGTTTTTCATAAACGCTTGTTGCCTACTTATGATGTATTTGATGAAGATAGATATTTTGAACCGGGAGAAAACAGCAATTACTTTTCTATTGGCGAAGTCAAAATCGGCGTAACAATTTGTGAAGACTTGTGGAACAATGAGGAGTTTTGGGGTAAACGCAGTTACGCGGGCGATCCGGTTTCCGATTTGGCAAAATTGGGTGTAGATTTAGTGGTGAATTTGTCGGCATCGCCTTATTCTGCGGGGAAGCGGGGAGTGCGATCGGGTATGTTGCAGCACAGCGTCATCCGCTGCGGGATACCGATTATTTACGCTAATCAGATAGGGGGAAATGACGATATTATTTTTGATGGCAGCAGTTTTGCTGTAAATCGAAAGGGTGATTTAATTCAGCTATTAGCTTCTTTTGAAACGGATTTTGCGGTGCTGGAATATGACGCAGCTAAACAAGATTTAGTTGCCAGCGGGAACGGGCAAGATGCCCGTTCCACAACTGATTTGGGATTAGGTGAAGGACGACAAAAACTAGGTTCGATCGGCAGTGGCGTTGGCAGCGGCGGGAACGGGCAAGATGCCCGTTCCACAACTGATTTGAGTTTTCATCCGGCAGAAGGAGATGCCGAAATTTGGGCGGCTTTGGTTTTGGGAGTGCGAGATTATGTTCGCAAGTGCGGTTTTTCTAAGGTTGTACTCGGTTTGAGTGGCGGAATAGATTCGGCTTTGGTGGCTGCGATCGCCAGTTGCGCGATCGGGCCCGAAAATGTTCTAGGGGTGTTGATGCCTTCTCCTTATAGTTCGGATCATTCGGTTAATGATGCTTTGGAATTAGCCCGAAATCTTGGCATTGCGATCGAAATGTTGCCGATCGAGGATTTGATGGAAACTTACGATCGCACTCTCGCCAATTTGTTTGTCAATACAACTTTCGGAATTGCTGAGGAAAATATTCAATCGCGGATTCGAGGCAATCTGTTGATGGCAATTTCTAATAAGTTCGGACATTTGCTGCTTTCGACTGGGAATAAGTCGGAAATGGCGGTGGGTTACTGCACTCTCTACGGCGATATGAATGGGGGATTGGCGGTGATTTCTGATGTGCCGAAAACTCGTGTTTATTCGCTTTGTAGGTGGCTGAATTCTGGCGGATATGTAGGGGCGGTGCCCCCGTGCCCGCCCCTGGACAAGGAAATTATTCCGGTTAATATTATTAATAAAGCCCCGAGTGCTGAACTGAAACCGGGGCAAGTTGACCAAGATTCTTTGCCGGATTACGATGTTTTGGATGACATCTTGCAGCGGTTGATCGAACATCACGAATCGGTTCAACAAATTGTCGCTGCAGGACACGATGAAGCGGTGGTTAAACGTGTAGTAAAATTAGTGAGGCAAGCGGAGTTTAAACGGCGGCAAGCAGCCCCTGGTTTGAAAATTAGCGATCGAGCTTTTGGTACCGGTTGGCGGATGCCGATCGCCAAATCTTCCTTCTATTAAACGCATCATTAAACGCAAAATGGTTAACATCGACGGTACTTTCGGCTTCGATTTTCTCGCGGGAACTCTCAGCAACGATACGATGAGAGGATTTGCGGGTAATGATACTATTCAAGGTTTGGGGGGAAATGACCGAATTTTTGGCGATCGGGAAAATGATTCGCTAGCCGGAAATGAAGGCGCTGATACGCTGTCGGGTGGTCAAGGAAGCGATACAATCTATGGAGGACAAGGTGAAGATTGGATTTTTGGCGATCGGGGTAACGATTTGCTAATAGGTGGCGAAGGCGGGGATATCTTAACAGGAGGCGCGGGGGATGATTTATTTGTGATGGAAAAAACCGCCGCCGCATCTACTATTACAGAAGCCGATATAATTACAGATTTTGGCAACGGCAATGATCAAATTGTCTTGACCGAAGGCATGAATTTTAGCGATTTAGAGCTTTCAGTTTCCGACAACCAAACTATTATGAAAGATAAAAATTCTGGTAATTATTTAGGAGTTGTCTCGGGAAATTCTAATCTGACTGAATCCAACTTTATGTCGCTGTTTGGCGGGATAGATATGGGTCAGCTTTTGCCAATTTCTGTTAACACGATTATAGCCGATCGCGCGATCGGACTGGAAGTGGCGCAAACTCCCCAAGAACAAGCCACAGGTTTAATGTTTCGCACAGAATTGCCAGACGACAGGGGAATGCTTTTCCCCATCGAACCCGCGCGAAACGTGCGTTTTTGGATGAAAAACGTGTTGATTGAACTCGATATGGTTTTTCTGCGGGAAGGCGTCGTGCAGGCGATAATTCCTAACGTACCGCCGTGTTTGAGCGAAACCTGCCCCAACTACGGCCCGGATGTTCCCGTTGACGGAGTTATTGAACTCAGAGGCGGAAGGGCGGCCCAATTGGGACTCAAAGTTGGCGATCGGATTCCCAATTTACCCTAAAAAGGTAGATGATATCATGTCTGTTTGATTCGGACTTGTATGATATTAAATTTTGTAGGGGCGGGTTCACCAACAATAATTGCCCATAATCTACAATATAATAAACCCGCCCCCGCCCATACTACCGGACATGATATGATTTTATCGCGTCCTTCAACATTTTTGCATCCTATGAATCCTATGAATCCTATTGAATTAAAAATAATCCCCCATCAAACTCAAGACGGTTTAGCTTACCAACATTTGCGCTTGCGAATTACCACTCAAGACGGTATCATCACACCCGATGATTTACAAGGTTTGAAACTTCCTCAAGACGTTCAATTAAGCCAAGGAATTGTCATTGAAGGTAGAGGAGCAATTTGGCTGTACGGGTATTTAGTGCACGAATGTCATCCGGCGGCTTGGGTTGGATGTTACGATCCGCGATTAGAAGGTGCGGTGGTAGTAGCGACGCACAAGCACGAGGTATCAGTTGGACAGGTATTAAAATTGAGTTTACCAAGCGATTAAGACTCTCCTGAGTTTGAGGTGATAATAAATAAAAAATAAGGTGTTGCTTAATCAGGGTAAGCTGTGGAGCATTTAAACCATTAACGATCCAGGTAAGGTGCGTCAGAAGCGAACACAGACTATACATGGGAAACGCTTATTTACGCTGGGCACCCTACTAAGCTGTGTTGCATCTAGATTGCCTATGGTATTAGAGAGGGAGAGGGGGAGAAGAGGAGAGGGGGAGAGGATTTGACGATTTTTGATGGGGACTCGAAATATACAATTTAAATGCACAACAGCTTATCCTCCTTTAAATGCGTAACCGCTTATGAAAAAAAAGTTGAAAATTCTCAAGCTTTGTCGATACTGGTTTCTATGACTGGCATATTTAGTCTTTCATACCGTAAATCAGCAACGCCAAAAATCAAAGTCTTGTGGGGATTAGGGGTTGGGCGTCCCGCCCGCCCTGAATATACAATTTAAATGCGCGACAGCTTACCGAAGCTATTGAGCGGGATTAATATTGCACTTTATTTTTGGTTTTTGTGTCAGGGTTTGATAGTGCGATCGCTCAATTTTTCTAACAGGAAATCAAATCCCGAATGAAGTAAGATGAGGATTTGCCATTGGGTGGGGGCGGGTTTTTGAGATTGTCGGTTTTGGGCAAATATTGTTGGTAAAACCCGCCCCTACATGATTGTATAATCGGTTAAAACTGAGAGATTGCACCATTGTCAATTAGCTTTTTCTGAACAGGCTTTTCGGCCTGTTCCACAAGAAAATTTATATGTTGTGGAACAGGCCGAAAAGCCTGTTGCTGACGCAAAATGCCTGTTCCACAAGAAAATTTATATGTTGTGGAACAGGCCGAAAAGCCTGTTGCTGAAAATGGTGCAAAATATCAGTTAAAACAAAAAGTACCGCTGGGCCATTGGCAAAACTGTTGCCGGTTCGCAAGTTAACAATTCCCCATCCGCCCTAACTTCATAAGTTTCTGGATCGACTTCCATTTGTGGCAAATAATCGTTGAGTTTCATATCTCTTTTACTAATTTGTCGCGTGCCAGAAACTGCTACAGTGGGCTTTTGCAAACCGAGCTGTGCGGCAATATCTCGATCGCGCGCAGCTTGGGAAACAAACGTCAGACAAGTCGCCCCAATCGCCCCGCCAAAACTGCCAAACATCGGCCGCATATGCACCGGTTGCGGCGTCGGAATGCTGGCGTTAGCATCTCCCATCTGCCCGTAGGCGATCGCCCCTCCTTTAATTACCAGTTCCGGTTTCACCCCAAAAAAAGCCGGCCGCCACAAACACAAATCCGCCAATTTCCCCTCTTCCACGGAACCGACATACTGACTAATTCCGTGAGTAATTGCCGGATTAATTGTATATTTCGCAATGTACCGCTTCACCCTAAAATTGTCATTTTCTCCCCCTGTGGAACGGGCATCTTGCCCGTATAAATCACCTGTGGAACGGGCATCTTGCCCGTATAAATCACCTGTGGAACGGGCATCTTGCCCGTTCAAATTCCCCCTTTGCACTTTCATTTTATGTGCAGTTTGCCAAGTCCGAATAATCACCTCCCCAACTCTTCCCATCGCCTGAGAATCAGAAGAAATCATACTAAACGCACCTAAATCGTGCAAAATATCCTCAGCAGCAATAGTTTCCCTTCTAATTCTCGATTCAGCAAAAGCCACATCTTCAGGAATGCCTCGATCCAAATGGTGGCAAACCATCAACATATCTAAATGTTCTTCTAAAGTATTGACAGTGTAAGGGCGAGTCGGGTTAGTTGACGAGGGCAAAACATTAGCTTGTCCGCACACTTTAATAATATCCGGTGCGTGTCCGCCGCCAGCACCTTCGGTATGGTAAGTGTGAATAGCGCGATTTTTAAATGCGGCAATTGTAGCTTCCACAAATCCCGCTTCATTGAGAGTGTCGGTGTGAATTGCAACTTGCACGTCGTACTCGTCAGCTACACTCAAACAAGTGTCGATCGTTGCTGGTGTAGTTCCCCAATCTTCGTGGAGTTTCAAACCCATTGCACCGGCAAAGATTTGTTCAATTAATCCTTGAGGTTGACTGCTATTTCCTTTACCTAAAAACCCTAGATTTACGGGGAAAGCGTCAGCAGCTTGCAGCATTCGGTACATATGCCAAGGCCCCGGAGTGCAGGTTGTGGCGTTTGTACCCGTTGCGGGGCCAGTGCCGCCGCCGATCATTGTCGTGATTCCAGAGGCGATCGCCACTTCTATTTGTTGCGGACAAATAAAGTGAATGTGAGTGTCAATTCCCCCAGCCGTGAGAATCATTCCTTCACCGGCAATTACTTCAGTACCAGGCCCGATAATAATATCTACCCTATCTTGAATATAAGGATTTCCGGCTTTACCAATTTTGTAAATTTTGCCGTCTTTAATGCCAACATCTGCTTTAACAATTCCCCACCAGTCTAATATTAAAGCATTAGTAATTACCGTGTCAACAGCGCCGTCTGCATTAGAAATAGGCGACTGTCCCATGCCGTCCCGAATGACTTTGCCACCGCCAAATTTAACTTCATCTCCGTAGGTTGTAAAGTCTTTTTCAACTTCTATGAATAATTCTGTATCGGCTAACCGGACGCGATCGCCCACAGTCGGCCCGAAGGTTTCCGCGTAAGCGCGGCGCTCCATTCTGTAACTCATGCTCGCTCCCAATATTAATAAATTTTTAGTTAGCAGTTGAGACCCACTTGAATTATAGTATGTGACGAGTTCCTCAATCTGCAACAGTAAAAAAAAATACAACATTAGGCACGCTTTAAAACCCCGATCGGCATCAATTCTTGCCAAGCGAAAATCGAAAATGCTATGAACGGGCAAATTTACTCCAGCTTTTTCTGGATTTCCCTTTTCAAAATCTCCACATCCACCGTCATATCCATGCCAATGAAACTCCAATCTTCCGCTACATTGTGGTCATCAACCATACGGGAGTATTCTAATCCCAATAGCTGGCAAATGTAATAGAAATATGGCGGAGTGTACCCTCCATAAAAGAATTCCAATACTTTCGTTCCCGGCTGACACCACAGCAAATTTGTAAAACCAGCCCCGTGAGGGCCGACAACCACCGCCGCTTCTGCAAACAGACGAATTTGTTCATCAACAGGGCGCGAGATATCTTCCAAAATTTCAAAATCAAATTCTTTCAAAACCTCTCGCACTTGTAATTCATTTTTAACCTGACGCCTGCCGCTTCTAGACAGATAAAGTTTTCTATAAGGCTTTACCTTTTCCTTAAGACAGAATTTTTTCCGCAAAAGCTCTATATCGTAAGGACTGGGAAAATACCAGTCTTGATTGTTTCCCACCACCACACTTTCTGCATGATATCCCGTATCTCTAGCCCTAGTGTCGATTAGTGAACTTTCAGGAATACCGAGTTTTGTCATAAAGCCCAACTCAAAATCTGTATGTCGTAAAGGATAACAAATTTTGGCTTCTTGCCAAATTTCCTTACCAAAAGCCTCCTCAATTCGACAAAGTTTAGCCAGCACAAAAATGATATAATCATAATAACTGCACCACAAATGCGACCAAGGAGCAACTACCAACGGATAGGTAATTTGGTTAGGTTTGTAAGGCCATTCCAGAATGCCCGCTCCGCTAATCCGAAAATCCAAGTCTAAAAGCAACTTGTTATTCAGCAGCGTGTTGCCAGACGTACAAATAGTTAGAGAATTTATTTTTTGATTCCGGGAAATCTTCCAAACATAATCTGGGTCAAAAGACACGGTTTTTTCCGTTGCAAAAAACCGAGAAGGCACTTTATTTACCGAGGTTAATGCGGGTATATTGATGGGTTCATGCTGCTTTTTATAAACGATGCTGTCATCTAACAATTTGATGCTGGTGCGCCGATCTAACGGGGTTCTCCAGACACGCCTTGATGTGGCAAGCAAGCTCTGCTTCAAGGTTTGTTTGATCTGGTCAACTAATTTTGGGTTCATCACGCGCTTGTGCTGTATATCTTTGCAGTTTTAACAACCACGGTATACCGCAAACGGCAGATTGTAACTAGCTCAAAAGTAGGAGATTGAACTAACAAAAAAAAGCCAGAAGGCAGTTATACAGAAGGCAGAGAAAAAGTTTTGAGCTTACTTTATCACTCTCCATGCCTAGGGCTGGAAGTGATACAATTTTCGATTTTCGATTTGGGATTGGGATGAGCGATCACTATCATAGTGTGGAGAGAGCTTACAGTTGCATTCTTTTTTGAAAGTGCTTGGACTTTTAAGTTAAAAAGTTTCAAATTCCCAACTCAACAATCGTGAACTACCTTCTGGCTTCATACTTCAGCATCCAGATGACCGTTCACTTTTCCATTAAAACCGTAGACTTGACGACTACCAACAAACGGCACTAATTGAACTTCCCTTTCATCTCCGGGTTCAAACCTGACTGCTGTACCTGCGGGGATATCCAACCGCATTCCTTTTGCTTGTTCTCGATTAAATTCTAAGGCTTCGTTTGCCTCATAAAAGTGATAGTGTGAACCGATTTGAATGGGTCTATCTCCCGAATTTCCTACCAGCAACCGCACCGTTTGGCGATCGGCATTTAATTCTATTTCGCCTGCTGAAACAATCATTTCTCCTGGAATCATCTTTTCCTCCTATGAGTGTCTGTGGTTGATTTTTTTAACGGATCGGATCGTGCACTGTAACGAGTTTAGTTCCATCGGGAAAAGTCGCCTCAACCTGAACTTCATGCACCATTTCTGGTATACCTTCCATCACATCTTCCCGCGTCAGGAGAGTTGTTCCATAACTCATTAAATCGGCGACGGTGAGGCCGTCTCTGGCTCCTTCTAAAATGGCTGCGGAAATGTAGGCTAGTGCTTCTGGGTAGTTTAATTTTAAACCTCTTTGTTTCCGGCGCTCTGCTACTAGGGCGGCGGTGAAAATCAGCAGTTTGTCTTTTTCTTGGGGGGTGAGTTGCATTTTTATTCTTGTAAGTGCGATCGCATTATTGGGTTATGATATCGTTTACGGTTGTTTCTGAATGATTAAACCGCAAAGGGCGCAGAGGGCGCTGAGTCTCCAGAAGAGAGAGATGAATAATCTCGTTAGGAGGGCAATTATACATTGAAACTCAAATATCATCCTATTTTATCCAAACTCTGGGCAAACAGCAAGGGCGTTCTGAAAAAGATAAGCGCAGCAAGTGCCAAATGCTGACAAACCAGTCTCTCGCTGCGGTTGTGGATGAACCCCGATATCGGCACAGCAAACCGTTAGGAATACGAGTCACGCCGACGGTGGAATTACCAGGATAAATTGTTGCCTCAGATGGCAAATCTCGCACTTTTTCCACGAACTCTGTGGTGACGGGTTCGCCTACCCAAGCGAGGGTGGCGACTACGGGTTTTCCTGCGAGTCCGTGAGGACTTTCGAGCATTTTTTCTCCACCTTTGAGCAATTGTCTGTCAATCCATAAAGGGGTGTTTTCTTGCCAGATTTCGGTGTGCGATCGCCATTCTCCAGACAAGAACTTTTCGCCCCTAGCACTGCGTCCAAATCTGGTAATTTCCCACAGTAAAATCCTCGCTGTTGGTGCTAATTCTACCCGCAAATTTTGCCGATATATTGCGCCGTCAAAAACTATTGTTTCTTGGGGCAGCCATTCTAAATTAGCACCGGTATCTAGCTGAATGTCAATATTTTGTTGTGATTCTAGTCCGCTGCTACGATAGATTTTACCAGCGGCTGCCGTGGTAATCAAGGCTTTGGCGTTGGGTTGGAGGTGAAAATGGCTGGAAAGTCGATCGCCCCCGACAACTCCCCCAGCCGTGTGCAAGATGACGCTGTGACAAACGTCTTTCCCTTCGGGATAAAACGGGCGCTGCACCTTGAGGGGCGCTTGCATTTGATTGTGAATGATTTGAGTTGCACCGCTGCGGTTAGCGTAGACTAAATCCAGGTAGCCGTGCCATCCATTTTCAACTTGATCTATATGTTGTTTGGTCAAATTTTCAGTCACTAATTTTTTAATTTAAAAACATTCCCGATCAAAAACATACCACGACTGTGGCGCTTCCCTGCAATTAGTTAAATAATGATAATCGTTATCGGAAATATTTTTGGTTTCTGCACTTATTAGTATAATAATTTACATTTATCAACCATCAGATCGGCGAAGATGCGGGTACCATGTAAAAATCAGTAACTAGAGGAGTGCAGAATATGCCTCAAGTTCTCTTCAAAGTTGATTTGACCAAACCGATGTCCGAACAGGAATTAGTCGGTCACAATCGCTGGCATCCAGATATTCCAGCAGTAGTTTCCGTCAATCCCGGCGATGTATTTCGCATCGAGTGCAAAGACTGGACAGACGGACAAATTAAAAATGACGACAATCCCGACGACATTCGCGATGTAGACTTAACAGTAGTTCACGTTTTGAGCGGGCCAATTTACGTTAACGGCGCGCAGCCGGGGGATATTTTAGTAGTCGATATCCTCGATATCGGGGCTTTGCAAGGAGACGAATGGGGTTTTACGGGAATTTTTGCTAAAGAAAACGGTGGCGGTTTCTTGACCGAACATTTTCCGACTGCTGCTAAAGCAATTTGGGATTTTCAGGGAATTTATACCGCTTCCAGACACATACCAAAAGTCAGGTTTGCTGGGATTACTCATCCTGGTTTAATCGGCTGCGCTCCTTCTCAGGAATTGTTGAATAAATGGAACAAACGGGAAGCGGAATTAGTAGCAACAAATCCCGACAGAGTGCCGCCTTTAGCAGCGCTGCCGAACGCCAAGAATGCAGTTTTGGGGTCGCTGCAAGGGGCAGAGTTCGAGCGAGTTGCGGCAGAAGCGGCGCGCACAGTTCCTCCCCGCGAACACGGCGGCAATTGCGATATTAAAAACTTGTCGCGGGGTTCGAGAATTTATTTCCCGGTTTATGTCGAAGGTGCGAAACTTTCGATGGGAGATATTCACTTTTCTCAAGGAGATGGGGAGATTTCATTCTGCGGGGCAATTGAAATGTCGGGGTACATCGACCTCCACGTTGATATTATCAAAGGTGGCATGGATAAATACGCGATGGTCAACCCGATTTTCAAACCCGGGCCGGTGGAACCCCGCTATTCTGAGTACCTGGTTTTTGAAGGGATTTCTGTTGATGAATTTACGGGTCAGCAGTATTATATGGATGCCCACGTTGCTTATCGCCGAGCTTGTTTGAATGCGATCGAATATTTGAAAAAGTTTGGTTTTACCGGAGAACAAGCGTATTTACTGTTAAGCTGTGCTCCTGTTGAAGGTCGCATCAGTGGCATTGTGGATATTCCCAATGCTTGCTGCACTATTGCTTTACCGACAGAAATTTTCCAGATGGATATTCTGCCGTCTTGATTAGTAGGGCGGGCCGGGCCAGTCATTGGTGTCAAATTAACAAAGTAGTATCAGTCTGCTGGCTGAGTTCATAATCCTTCCGATCCCCCCTAACCCCCCTTAAAAAGGGGAGTAGGGGGTGGGACAAGAAATATTCTCAAAGTCAACCCCTACTCCCCTTATTAAGGGGGATTTAGGGGGATCGAGACTCTCATACAAGCGAGATATACATAGAGTTTCATTCTTAAATTGACACAATGTGTGGCCCGCCCTAGTCATTGCATCCAAATTTACCCTCAAAAATTGATATGCCTCTTTACGATTTTAAGTGTGAAACTTGCGGCATTTTTGATAAGTGGCGCCCTCTTGCAGAAGCAGATACACCGGTGCTTTGCCCGAATTGCGAAACTGTTGCTAAACGCATCTTTTCGCCGCCGATGATTCTAACTGGAAAGCTGCGGTTGAAAGGTCAAGAAAATCGGGAACCGGAGGTAGTTAAGCGTTCTGAGGAACCTAAACCGCAGCGGAATCGCGAACACCGAGGGGGACGGCCTTGGATGATCGGTCACTGATCCAGTCCGACAGTCAGGCAGGGGTTTGAACCCCTGCCTCGCAGCTCGCATTCGTCTAAAAAAGCAGCAAAAAAGGTCAAAAACTCTGTCACCAATTTTTAACTATTTTGTACTTATTTTTTTGCTAAAATAACATAGTCATCAACTGAATAATTTAAGTCATAAGGTAACTTAAAGTGCTGGCGAAAAAGTGGACTTATAAATTTCTGAACTGACAATTTTTCTCTAGCAAACTTTCCAAAGTTAGGATGGGATGTCCTGCTACCGGTTGAACTTAAATATTTATACCAAACTAAGTTTAAGCCCAGTTCATCAACAAATTGTCTTACTACACTTAGCTCCTGTTGGCAATCATCAACTCGATGAAGATTGTATGGTATCAGCAACTTCTTTTCTTGAATAATTAGCAAAGCGTAACCCGAATCATTCAAGCTGTTTGTAAATATATCCTTGTAAATCTGAAGGGATTTTTCTCTTCTCTCCTCATCCTTAAAAAAACAGTGAGAAATCACTATAAAATCAAAGAAGTTTTTCGGCAGTCTTTTAGATTGATTTTCCGTATCAAAGATACTAGAAGTGTCAAACCGAAAGTAAGCATTCATTGCCTGGGGTTCCATGTACTGCCGCCAAAACTGGAGTCCGCGATATTGAAAAGCTTTTTGCTGTTCCAGAGAGTAGTAGGATATGTGCATTGGTGGCATTGAAAAAAAGTTGCTACTGCTTTGCAGCAACAAACCGAGTCCGTAAGCAACAGTACCCGGCCCCGCCGCTATATCAAGGATATTAACTTTAGTTGGTAATAATCCAGCCTTGTAAATCAGGAACCAAGCTAGATATGTACAATAGACGTTATCGAGGAAATACCTGATTAAATAGATGTGAGGACTGAGTTCAAAGTTGTATTGAGGATCTTGTCCTTCTTTCAGCTTTTGAATATCGTCAATAGCTTGCTGAAGTAAATAATCAACATTATTTTTTTCACGACTCAAGTTATTAAGCTCGTTCTTGATGAAGCCAGCCAGATGTTTTTCAAAATTATTAAATACTTTGTCATCAATGCCAGTGCATTGAATCATACTTGCATCGCATTCTATCAAGTTGAAGGATTGTGAAATATGTTCAATGAACTTTGTGTCGGGAAACAAGGTTAATTCATCAATCCGCCCCAGCGAATCGTCAAGTTGCCCGAAGCTTAGTTGCATTTCTAATTCTTCTAAATGGCGATCGGCTTCTTTGATGCGATCATTTTTTTGATGCAATAACTTCTCAAGCTGTAGGCGCTCTTTAAATAGCTTCTGCTGCCATGAGAGTTTTGCCCCGGAATTTTCTATTTGTTTTAATAGTTGTTGGGCAACTCGATTATTTTGACTCTTAACGGCTTCGTTAAACTTATGGGAATGCCACCAATTGACTAGCGGATTACTCATAGCCAAATCCCTCTTTACCTTCCATAATCTCAACTCCCGGAAGCATCGCAATTAATTTATTTTTAAACTTGCGATAACTATGTTGTTCGCTATTGTACCACCAAGCGTACTTGTGTTTAAGAGCTAATGCTTCCTCGCGAGTTGACGCAATTAGCGATCGCGCGTTGCTGGCATGAAAATCCTGAATCACCACCCGATCTACAACTTCCAGCTTGCTAATAAAATTAGCTTCATCTTCCGGTAAGGTAGGGAGGAGTGGCGTCACAGTTATAGAAAATCTGACTTCGCAATTTTCTCGGTAAGGAAAGCTGTATCTCAGTTTTTCAATCGCTTTGAGTCTCGCAGGAATACTAGGCGATTTTGGTTCAAAATCTTTCCTCACTTTTTCGCTACCAGTGGGAATGCTCATGTTAACTCGCAATCGCTGAAATTGCTGTAAAATATCGATATCTCTAGTTATCATAGGACTGCGAGTTTGGATAACTAATGTCGGTTGATAGGGAATCATCACTTCTAACAAGTGCCTAGTTAGTTGTTCTTTAGATTCAATGGGCTGATATGGATCAGTGACACTACTCATGTAAATGCTAGGTGAGCGATCGGGTTGTTTTTTGTACCATCTTTGCAACTCTTTATTTAGAATTTCCGCTGCATTTTGCTTAATGATTACCCAATTTCCCCAATCCTGCCGCATCTCTGAATTAGGGCTAAAAGCAGCAGCATAACAATAGCTGCATCCATACTGACAACCGCGGTAGGGATTTAGCGTAAAATCGTAAGCATTGATAAATCCAGTAGCTTTGTTAAGCACTGACTGTGCATTTTGTCCATACACTTTGGCACTTCCGAAATTCTCCCGGACTGCTAAAATGTGTTTTTCACCGAGGGAATATTTTTTAGACTGATACTTTACCATTATTTAACCTGCTACAGTATTAGAATAGAAAAGGTTTAAAAATTAGAAAGGCGATCGCGCTTCGAGCTTACTACTTCACTGTACCGCACTCAACAAATGTCAGCAAAACAGTGGAGGATTACTCTACTTTATAACATTTTTTTAATGAGCCAACAAGTCAACTTTATAAACTTCATGCTAAGCTCGATCGACAAGTAATGCAAGCTTACGGATTTATTGACAGCGACGATATTTTAGCAAAAGTGCTGGAATTAAACCTAGAACTGGCAGAAAAAGAAAAACGGGGAGAGCCGGTAGTTGGGGCTTGTGTTCCAACTGACTAAAAATACTAATCGTTGTTACCATAAAGTTGGTAAATTTGGGTATAATCACAGAGATTGTTGATAGAGATCACAAACACTTTAGTATAAAAACCGAGATAATAGGGGAAGAGTTAAGTTTTGAGCTAAAGATTTCCAAATTCAAAATTAAACAGTCAAAACTGCTTTCCGCCTTCAGCATTAGTGCTTTCTGCTTTTCTTCGCTCAATTACTCCTGATTTCTTTGGGAGGAACTTCCAATGTTATTATTTAACCACAGTCAGTCCAAAAATAGCAAAGTAGAGCATGAGAACTATGCTCAAAAAAAATTGTTACCGACTTCAACTATTAATCTAACTGGGCTAAAGGCAGAATGCAACCATTTGCGGATCGGTCAAAAAATTAGCTATGGCTATGCTTTAGCTATCGGCATAGCGATTGTGGGAACTGGTGCGGGAATGAGATTGGGAGACTACTTTCGCAAGCAAGCTTTAGTTGAGGTGAATGTTGCTGGGCAGCAGCAGCAAATGCTACAAAATTTGCAAAATACCGTATTTGAAGCCCGATCGCACGCGGCGAGATTGCCAGTTGTTTTGGGAAACACTGTGGCGCTGAAATACGAACACGATCGCTTTGTTGGGCAAATCAATCAGGCGAAAATCCTGATTTCAGAAATTGAATCTTTCGCACGAGAAAATCCCGATAGACTAGCAACAGAAGAGGCCACATTGCAGGCTTTCTTGAAGAAATCTGCCCTCGTCATTGATTACTACGGTCAGCTAATTAAATTGCAGTTAAAAGAAGCGGAAGTTTGGAATTTGCAGCCCAACAGCCTCGAATCCGCACAGCTACAAATGTTGAGGACTAGCAGCGGTCAAGAGGCGATCGTACTAGATAAGCTTGCTCAAAGTTTAACCGAGCTAATTTCTACAGTAGAAATTCACAAACAGCAAGGAACCCAAGCATTAGAAGAAGCTGAAAATTTGCGAAACCGAATTATTCTGGGGAGTATGCTAATTTCAGCACTCATCGCCGCCGCGCTAGCCGACAAAACCAGCCGCGCGATCGCCCAACCCCTCGAAACCGTTACTAATTTTGCTCAGCAAGTCACTCGCGAATCGAATTTTAACCTGCAAGTACCAGTCACAACCGACGACGAAATCGGAGTTTTAGCTGTCTCTTTCAATCAATTGATTCAGCGAGTTAGCGAGTATACCAAAGAACTCAAAGAAACTCAATCCCAATTAATTCAAACCGAAAAAATGTCATCTCTCGGTCAAATGGTGGCAGGGATAGCCCACGAAATTAACAATCCTGTCAACTTCATCGGGGGCAACATTGACTATGCCAACCAATACATCGAAGATTTGGCAGGTTTGGTAACTCTCTATCAAGAATATTATCCCAACCCACCAGATGCCATTCTAGAGCGCATCGAAGACATTGAACTCGAATTTCTCAGAGAAGATTTGCCAAAAACCCTCTGTTCGATGAAAATGGGAGCCGATCGCATTCGCGAAATTGTCGTATCCATGCGGAATTTTTCGCGATCGGACGACGGAAAAATGAAATCTGCCGACATTCACGAAGGAATTGATAGCACCCTCGTCATTCTCAATCACCGACTAAAACAAGGTATTCAAGTTATTAAACAATACGGCAATTTGCCTGCGCTTGAGTGCTATCCCGCGCAACTGAATCAAGTATTTATGAATATTATTAGTAATGCAATAGATGCGCTGGAGGAGGTGAAAAAGGAAGACAAAGGCTATTCGCCAACTATTTGGGTGAGCACGGAAATTACGGCCGACAATACTGTCACCGTCAAGATTCGGGATAACGGGCCGGGAATTGCCGCCACCAGTACCCAACAGATATTTGATCCATTTTTTACTACAAAGTCGATCGGCAAAGGTACTGGATTAGGATTGGCTATTTCCTATCAAATCCTTGCCAAGCATCACGGCAAAATTGAGGTGAATTCTCAAATAGGACAGGGCACGGAATTTGTGATTACTTTGCCAGTTGCTGCGTAATATTACGCGGCGCGACTTCGTTTTTGTTTGGACGTGCAAAAATTAGACTATCAAAGTCCTCTTGAGGCGTGCTGGTGATACGGGATTGTACCCCATCAGAGCTCCGTTGAGGCGATCGCTCCCTTCAAAGCGGTTGCAGGATAGCCAGACGCTTAAGCGCGATCGCACCCTTGATCGAATGTCCGAAAGTCTGCCCATCACCTACGTTATCGATCGCAATACAATTTTTCTAAGTTTTGGCATCGCTGGGGCCGAAACTCTCAACGCCGATGGCGTTTACATTAGCGTCAACACTTTAGATTATTCCGGCTATCGGGACTGTCGCCCCCATTATATTCAAGCCATGCAAGAAGTATTTCGGCTAGGGGCAAAATAGGGGAGAGAACGCGATGCACTCTCTATTTTAATACCTCTGATTGAGCTAAAAAAGACATAAATCATTAAATTAGGCAATAATGGGGGAGTGCCTTGCAAAAAAACTTGGTTTTGTTACGGCGGCGGTAAAGTTGCTGACGGCGTTGGCAATTCCTGTGAGGAATGAGAATTAAATAACTTCCACTCTTGAAAGTGGGATGGGCGTCCCGCCCGGCCAAAAAGGACGGGCGGGCCGCCCATCCCCCAATAACAATGAAAATTGGAAGTTATTTA
>NZ_JAUBTU010000043.1:45850-58107 GCF_036705085.1 Microcoleus sp. B6-A1 | reverse complement strand
TGAGCTGATTTTCTCTGTTTGACCCTCACGAGTGAGTGTCAGTAACATGATACCTCATCTTTCAGAGAAAGGCTATAGTGAAATCCTGGTACTAAAGGGGTAAAATTCTTTTGGTATTTTTGCTGACCAGTTGCCGTTAAAGTAGCTAACGTACGTCCGTGAAAACTGTTGTGGGCTGTAATAATAATAGGGTTTTCAATCTGATGAATAGTCTTAGCATATTTACGTGCTAACTTTATAGCAGTTTCATTGGCTTCTCCTCCAGAATTAGAAAAGAAAACGCGCTCGCAACAAGAATGTTCCACTAACCATTTTGCCAACTTTCCCTGCAATGGAATGTGGTATAAATTCGATACATGATGTAACTTTTGAATCTGTTGTGTTACTGCTTTTATCATTAAAGGGTTGGCGTGTCCTAAGCTGCACGTAGCAATACCTGCTGCAAAATCCAGATATTGGCGCCCTTCAACATCCCAGACCCAACAGCCAGCACCACGTTCTAGAGTAATCGCATAACGGCGGTAGGTCGTCATCAAGTAATTGTCTAAATTGTCCTGTTCCAAAACTTCCTCTTGAGGTAAGGTATTAACTGATGCACGAGATTTGACTTTCATTTCTAATCAATCAACTAAATGTTCAGATGCTAATTAAAGTTAATTACTCAATTATTCGATCAACATCACTTAATTCGCAAAAATCTAAATGGTAAATTCACTCCCATTTTTAAAGAAAAAAGACGTAAAACTATCGTTATCAAAACACTAAATAGAAAATTGATATCTAGTGGAAGTAACGAATGGAGCAAACAAAATATAAATGAACCAGCTAAAGCACTTGTCATGTAAATTTCTTTGCATAATACTGACGGTATCTCTCCCAGCAACATATCCTTTAACATTCCACCCCCTGCTGCGCTAACCATCCCTAAAAGCAAAGTTCCTGCCAAAGTTGTCTCGCTTTGAATTGCTTTTTCTGTTCCAATTGCAGCGAACATTCCCAATCCTAAAGCATCCAAAATGAGCAGAAACTGATAATTAAAAATAAAAAATCTGGGAAATAAGAACGTCATCATGGCTGCTAGAAAAACTATAGGTAAATACCAAAAATTATAGAATGCTGCAACCGGAATATCCAAAATCAGATCTCGAATAATTCCTCCTCCAAGTCCTGTAACACAGCCCAAGATAAATGCACCTAAAATATCAATCCCTTTATGTAATCCAGCAATAACTCCTAACGCTGCAAAGGCAAATGTTCCAACTAAATCAAGGATGAGGAGAGTGTTCATAGATAAGAGTAAAAGTTGCTTAGCAAGCATCAGACAGAAGGAACAATGGCTTCTGATTGAGATGAGGATAAAGTGGGAAAGCTTCACACAGTTGCGCGACGCGCTGACGACACTGTTGGGCGATCACCAGATCGCTGGGATTCAAAAGACATACACTAATAATTTCTCCAATCTCTGCAAATTCGATGCTGCTCATACCACGAGTTGTGAGCGCTGGAGATCCTAATCGGATGCCACTTGTAACCCACGGTAGCTGGATGTCAAAGGGAATGGTGTTTTTGTTCACGGTAATGTTAATGTCACTAAGCAGTCGATCGGCTTGTTTTCCTGTCAGTTTCAGTGGACGCAGGTCAATAAGCAAAAGATGATTGTCAGTGCCACCACTCACTATTCTGATTCCTTGTGCTTGGAGTCGATCGGCTAGAACTTGAGCATTCGCAATCACCTGTCGAATATAGTCCTTAAAGGCGGGCTGGAGAGCTTCAGCGAAGGCGATCGCCTTTGCAGCAATGATATGCTCTAATGGACCTCCCTGAGTACCCGGAAATACCGCTCGATCGAGTTGTTTACCTAACTCTGGATTGCGACTGAGAATCAGACCTCCTCTAGGGCCGCGCAGGGTTTTATGGGTGGTTGTAGTCACAACGTCGCAATAGGCAACTGGACTGGGATGATAGCCAGTGGCAACCAATCCAGCAATATGAGACATATCCGCTAGTAAGTAAGCATTGACTTCATTGGCGATCGATCGAAACTGCTTAAAGTCAATTTGGCGGGGATAAGCCGTATATCCACAAATAATCAGTTGCGGTTTATGCTGATGAGCAAGTTCACGAATCTGTTGATAATCCAGGATTTCTGTTTCAGGATTAACGCCATAATGAACTGTGCGAAACAATTGCCCTGAAAGATTGACGGGTGAACCGTGAGTCAGATGTCCACCGTGAGATAAATCGAGACTGAGAATAGTATCTCCAGGTTTTAACAAAGCTGAGAAAACTGCAAAATTGGCTTGTGAACCGGAATGCGGTTGAACATTTGCATATGCTGCATCAAAGAGTTGTTTAGCCCGATTAATTGCCAATTCCTCAATTCGATCGATAAACTCACATCCTCCGTAGTAGCGTTTACCAGGAAGTCCTTCAGCATATTTATTAGTCAATACAGATCCCTGAGCAGCTAGTACACTAGGGGATGTAAAATTTTCACTAGCAATGAGTTCTAGATGATTCTGTTGTCGTTGAAGTTCACACTCAATCAGCTCAGCAACTACGGGATCGGTTTCAGTCAAAAAATCAAAGTTAGATTTAGGCATGATGGAATGTAAGATTGTTTAATTCTCAAAATTCAACTATTCATTTTCACCAATCAACCGAGGTTTAGAATCGGGATTAATGCCTCGATTAGCTCGATTTGCTAAGGTGTGTTGCCAGTTGGAAGCCAGCAGTGGACATATAGCCAGGGAGGCGGCAAGTTCACGATCTTTGAGCTGTTGATGCATGATTTCATTAGCACGGGCGCTCGTCCATTGTGGATAGAGGCGATCGACTAAAGTGACAACTTGGTTTGGCGCTACATATCCTTCTTGTAAAACCCGAAAATACCAGCCAGTCCGACCGTTTTGTTGCACCTGCAACGCGAGGTCTTTAATGTGCCATCGTCGCGACAATTTCCAGCATGGCTGACGGGGTTGGGAAACTTGAACTAAAGCATCACCAATTTCATAGGTATCACCAATGCAGACTGACGACTCTGTTTGTCCAACTATCGTGAAATTTTCTCCAAATGCTCCATACCCTAATTCTGGAAGCATTAATTGCCGTTGCCATTCACGATAATGTTCAGTCGCGTAAGCAAGTACGGCTTTTTCAGATCCGCCATGATGGCGTAAATCGGCTTGTCCATCACCATCTAAATTTGTTTTCCCTAGCCATACAGAGCGATCGATCGGCTCTTTAAAAAATCCAGTAAACCAAGGACGATCCATTGGATTAAGAGCACTTTCTGTCCCTAGATTTCTAGGCAAACCCACTTGAATTGAAACTAAATAGGGCCTATCTATCAAACTCATAAGAAAAATTTGTGCAATGGATGCCATCATATCTAAGTAATGGACTTATGTAATGAGCCAATCTTGGATATTTTTTGTGTACCAATTTGCCGCAAAGGGCAAAAGTACAGTTCGGACTACTTAATAAATCTCGAACTTTTAACGAAACTTTTAGGACTAATACCAAGCATCTGAGGAAATATTCCAGAATTGGTACACTCAAAATATATCAAATTGGATCATTACCTAAGTCCAATGAGCAGGTATCATCTATAGTAGTAAACGTTTGTAACAAATGAAACCGATCTGGTTGAAAATTGTAAATATTTATTGCCTGCAACGTTGTTTCCCTTAATGTCAAGGAGCTTTCTCATCATGACAGTGAACAAGCTAGCTGCACCTATCTTTCAGAAAAACTACCAAAGCCCTTTTGGCCGATGGAATGAATCAAGTTGGATACGGAGTAAACCCCTTCGTGAAGGCAACATTGAAGGCTTACCTTTTTCTCCAGATCTCGTCCCGTTAGCTGCTCATCCTGCCATTGCGTCAGATTCAACTCATTGGGTAACGGTTCTAGCTTATCGACTCCTTGCCCATTTGCAATTCACAACCTTGTTGGAATTGAGCCATGTTAATCCTGTTTGCAGCAGTCTGGCTCAAGGACGTGCACCCATTTTTTTAAACACGCTTCAGCGCAATGACGCTCTACGAATTTATTGCGATGAAGGAGGACATGCTTTCTTTGTTGAATTATTTTCAACTCAGGTGGAGGAGGCATTTGGACTCAACTGATCGGTGATTGGTCGTCCAAACTTCGATCGCATCATCGAGAAAATGATTGCTGAACATCAAACTCGGCTGTCGCCCCATCTCATTCAACTGTTTTTTGTCACGATCTCAGAAACTCTGGTGACAAAGGTTCTTAACAATGTTCCCCACGATCCTCAAGTCTCTCCTATTGTCCGTGCGGTTATCGGCGATCATGCGGCTGACGAAGCGTTGCACAGCGTTTATTTTCGTGACTTGTTCCCCATCCTTTGGCAAAGCCTTGCATCCTATGAGCAAGAGGAAATGGGACAATTACTGCCACAACTGGTCTGGGCATTTCTGGGTCCCGATCGCCAACTCGAATACAGTATTCTGAGGCGCTTAGGCTTTAATGCAAAGGATTCGGAAGGAATTTTAGAAGAGGTTTACGTACCCAACCAAATTGCTCAATTTGTTCGACAAGCTGCCAATCCAACTTTGAAAATGTTTGCAGCCGCTGGAGTGTTCGAGGATCATGCAATTGAGCGAGTTTTCACAGATTACGAATTGATGTGAGGGTGACTACTATGAAACACGCCACTGTCATTAGACATATTGCCTTTGAGGATCTGGGAAGTTTAGCTGAAGCATTGAATCAGCAAAACTACACAGTCAGATATGTAGAAGCTGGATCGGATGATTTGACTAGCATCGATCGCAACACAAGTCTGCTGGTGATTCTTGGGGGCCCAATTGGAGCCTATGATGAGCAGGATTATCCGTTTCTAATTGATGAGTTACGTCTATTGGAACATCGTCTCGGTAACGATTTGCCTACCCTAGGAATTTGCTTGGGAGCACAGTTGATGGCTCGTGCTTTGGGAGCGAAAGTTTATCCTGGATCGCAAAAAGAGATTGGATGGTATCCTCTAAAGATGAGTCCAGAAGGTCAGCAAACACCACTTGCTCACTTAGCAGGAGATAAAACAGCCGTTCTCCACTGGCATGGAGATACCTTCGATCTGCCTACTGATAGCACTCATTTAGCGGCTAGCGCGATCTATCAAAACCAAGCTTTTTCATGGAAAAAAGGAGGATTGGCGTTGCAGTTTCATCCAGAAGTCACAGCTCAAGGATTAGAACGGTGGTTCATTGGTCATGCGTGTGAAATTGGAGCAACGCCTGATATCACAGTCGCTAAACTTCGAGAGGATACCATTCGTTATGCTGGACATTTATCAGCTCAATCAGCGAAGTTATGGGAAGATTGGTTAGCGTCTTTACCGCAGGCTGTAAAATTGTAATAATAGAACAGCAAACGGCTGTTATTGTCCAGTAGTCTGTAGGGTGCGTCGCTGCGAAATATTGGATATAACTTGCTGAAGTACGGGGGGCGACGCACCTTACACGGGAGCTTAGATTGTGTGTACCACATATATGGTGCATCTCTACTTTGCAAGGGCGAAGCATTTCGGCAGACAGTTTATTAGTGAGAACCAGAAGAGATTGACTACCGAAATGCTTCGCCCCTACGAATATATTGGCAATCATTGAGATGCACCCGTCCGAACCCCTGTCATGGCTTCCTTCTTTCTTCTTCTCAACTTTTGCGGCTGACAACGTTAATTCGATCGCTCAACTGACGCAAAGTTTGAGCCAAATTCGGGTCAGTGTTCCGCAACTGAGCAATTTTGTCGCAACTGTAAAGCACAGTCGTGTGGTCTTTGCCACCGAACACTTCGCCAACTTTCGGCAAACTCAAACCAGTATGCTGCCGAATTAAATACATCCCTATTTGACGGGCAAGACTAATTTCTCGCCTGCGGGAAATTCCTTTCAAATCTTCCACAGAAACATCAAACTCCTCAGCCACAACTGCAATTACTGCATCTGGCGTTGCCTCTACGCTTTCAGTTTGCGGATTCAAAACCGGGGCGATATTTTCCACGGTCATCGGCAAACCAGTAATTGAAAGATATGCTACTGCCCGAATCAAAGCTCCTTCTAATTCCCGAACGTTGGAAGTGTAACTAGAAGCAATGTATTCAATCACATCTCGCGGTAGCCTCATATTTTCATACTCAGCTTTTTTCTGCAAAATTGCCATCCGAGTTTCCAAGTCTGGCAATTGAATGTCGGCAATTAATCCCATCGAAAATCTGGAACACAAACGCTCTTGCAGGCGGGGGATTTGCTGTGGCGGACGATCGGAAGCTAAAACTACTTGGTTCCCGGCTTCGTGCAAAGTATTAAAAGTGTGAAAAAATTCTTCTTGAGTGTATTCTTTGCCTTCAATAAATTGGATGTCATCTATTAATAAAACATCTGCGGCCCGATAATGGTCGCGGAAAGTTTGCATACTGTCTTTGCGAATGGCGGCGATTAAATCGTTAGTGAATTTCTCAGTAGAAACGTAAAAAATCTTGGCGTTGGGGTCAATTTCCAAGCGATAATGACCGATCGCCTGCATCAAATGAGTTTTGCCCAAACCAACGCCGCCGCACAAAAATAGGGGATTGAATTCTCGGCCCGGAGACTCGGCTACCGCGAGGGAAGCCGCGTGAGCCATGCGGTTGTTGGAACCGACGACAAAGCGGGAAAATAGGTATTTGGGGTTTAAATTGGCAGGTTTGGGGGGGTGAAGCGAGTGGCTTTCCGGGACATCGGCGATGGGGGAGGGCCAAATTATGGCCGAGTCGCTGCTGTCGCCTGTTTCGTTTCCCCCGGCAATTGTCAAGTAAATGTCTACGGGATAGCCGAGAATTTCTGCGACTGCATCGGCAAGGATTTCTCTGTAATATTTTTGCAACCAATTGCGAGCAAAGGGGTTGGGGGCGCTGACAATCAAACAGTTATTTTCGAGTTGTTCGGCCCTGGCAGTTTTGATCCACGTCTCAAAGCTAGGTCTGCTCAGTTGTACCTGGAGACGTTCAAGTATCTGATTCCACAGACTTTCGAGGGGAATGTCCACTGCTTACCTCTGCCGATCGGCATTCAAGATATTTAATTCTACAGTCTAGAGAGTTTAGCTATGAAACCGCCGGAATCCCACGCGCGATACCTGTAATCAGATTGGTGTTGGGTTCGCTCCGGCGGGTCAACCTAGGTACGGAGTTGACCAATTAATTCTCGTAATCACTAATTAATTTATCAACAAACTCTCTCAAACGTTCTTGCCACTCAGGAACAGCCTTAAGTTTTTCTTTTTGTCCTTCATAGCCTTTGAATCCGATTGTTTCCTTGTCTAAAGGACGGTTCAACCGTTTCCTTGCCCCTAGTTTGTGATTTTTTTGAAAAGGCATTGACCGCCCCCAGTATACAGGTTAACTTATATATAGCACTTAGTGTACAGTCAGATAGATGAGAACGGCATATCAGTATAAACTACGCCCTACAAAGTTACAAGCCATTGAGATCGACAGATGGTTGTCGATGCTATGCGCTCAGTATAACTATTTGTTGGCCGATCGATTTAACTGGTATGAGCAAAACCGTTCTCCTGTTAATGCTTGTCCTCTGATGTGTTACCTGCCTGAACTGAGAGATAATCCCGATTACTATTCACAGAAGAAAAAGTTACCTCAGCTCAAAAAATCTCATCCCTGGTATGCCAAGATTTATTCTCAAGTTCTCCAAGATGTAGTGAAAAGAGTCAAGGTAACTTTTGATAGTTTTCTGAAAGGTGATAGCAATGGAAAACGTAGCGGTAGACCTCGATTTAAATCACGCAGTCGTTACCGCACGTTTACTTATCCTCAGATCAAAGGCGAGTGCTTGCAAGACAACCTTATTAACTTACCGATGTTCGGGAAGGTTAAGGTTATTTTGCATCGCTCCATACCTGAGGGCTTTAAGCTCAAAACTGTTTCGATCACCAAAAAATCTGATGGATACTACGTAACTCTCAGCTTGGAAGATATAACAGTTCCTACAATCCAACTCGATTTTGATCCAAACAAAATTACTGGCATTGATGTTGGTTTGAAGGAATTTATGACGACATCAGAGGGTGAAACGGTTACTATTCCTCAACCTTATCGCAAAGCCCAAAAACGCCTACGGGTTATTCAAAAGCGAGTTGCACGACGTAAAAAGGGAAGTAACCGTAGACAGAAAGCAATTAAACAACTGGGGTGTCAACACAAGAAAGTTGCAGATAAACGTAAAGATTTTCATTTCAAAACTGCTAAGAATTTATTGAATAAATATGATGTTATTGCAGTTGAAGACTTGAATGTTAAAGGACTTGCTCGTACAAAATTAGCTAAATCAGTGCTGGATGCTGGGTGGTCAAGCTTTCTGTCGATACTAACAAATAAAGCCGTAAATGCTGGTTTGTTGGTAGTCCCAGTAAGTGCCCATAACACTTCACAAGATTGCTCTAATTGCGGCGAGAAAGTACCTAAAAAGGTGCATAAAAGATGGCACGATTGCCCTCATTGCGGGTGTAGTCTAGATCGCGATCAAAATGCAGCTATCAATATAAAAAACAGAGCGGTAGGGCATTCCGTTCTTAAAGCTCAGTTAACGTCCGAAGCAATAGCTGGAGTCGCTGAGAAGCCCACATCAATGGTGACAGCTTGTGATTGATGTGGGAGTATGTCACTCCTCAGATGCTAAAGTTTAAGGGAGTCTGCCGTAGCACGGGCGAGGGCGGGACGCCATCGCCCAAAAATTTGGCGGCTCTGCAGTCCTGCGCCAGGTATCGGGGAGCAGATCAGCAAATATTTAGATTTGGCAGGAAAGCCTTAAAACATGGCCATGAAGAGTTCTACTGGCAAATTTTGGAAGCAACCGGCAATTTACATATTGCTGCTGGTAACGGGAGCCGGGGCCGCCATGTTGGGCGATCGCCTGACGGTTTCTCAATTTCGTGCAAATTCTGGCGATTCGCGACAAAGGGCGCTGGAACCGAAATTGCAACTGCCTCCTAATACAAAGGATCAAGCTAGCAAAGTCTTGCCGCCGGCTTCCTTGTCGGGCGACGGGACTAATGTGAATTTTATTGTGGCTGCCGTGGCAAAAGTTGGCCCGGCAGTGGTTCGGATCGATGCTTCGCGCCGGGTGAAACCGGGAAATAGAGGGCTGTCGCCGGAAGATTTTTTTGGCAGAGAACCGAATTCGGGCGGCCGGGGCGGACTCGAACGGGGCACTGGTTCGGGTTTTGTCATCGGTGCCGACGGCGTGATTCTCACTAACGCTCACGTTGTAGAGGGAGCCGATACGGTAAATGTAACTCTCAAGGACGGCCGCAGCTTTCAGGGGCGGGTGTTGGGGGCGGATAAGGTGACGGATGTGGCTGTGGTGAAGATTGAGGCGAATAATGTCCCTGTGGTGGCGATCGGCAATTCGGATAAGCTGTTGTCTGGGGAATGGGCGATCGCGATCGGTAATCCTTTGGGTTTGGACAATTCGGTAACTGCGGGGATTATTAGCGCTACGGGGCGATCGAGCACTGATGTGGGCGTACCTGACAAGCGGATCGGTTTTATTCAAACAGACGCTGCAATTAATCCGGGGAATTCCGGCGGCCCGCTGCTGAATGCTTCGGGCCAAGTTATTGGCATGAATACGGCGATTATTCAAGGTGCTCAAGGATTGGGGTTTGCTATTCCCATTCAGGCGGCGCAACAGGTGGCGAAGGAACTGATTACGACGGGGAAAGTCGAACACGCTTATTTAGGCATTGAAATGGCGACGCTGACTCCGGAGGTTAAGCAGCAAATTAACAGCAATGCTACCAGCAGCCTGCGAGTTGCAGTCGATCGGGGTGTGGCTATTGTTAGCGTTGTTCCTAATTCTCCCGCAGCAGCAGCAGGTTTGCGGGCTGGAGATGTGATTCAAAAAATTAATAATCAGCCGATTATTCAGTCGGAAGCTGTTCAGGAGTTCGTGCAAAATGCTAAGGTGGGCGGGCTGTTGCAAATGGAAATTAACCGCAACGGGCAAATAGTTAATTTGACTGTTAAACCGGGGAGTTTGCCGGTTCAAAAAGTTGGATAAGAAGGAAAGCACGACACGGATTTGGACACGGATACACGGATTAATTATTGAGTGAGTAAGTTATATTTTGTTCCTCCACCCAACCGACAAAACTGTAACAACAAATAACCAATAACGACTAACCAATAACTATGGCAGAAATATTACAAATCTCACAATTAGGAAATCCTGTGTTGCGCCGCCGATCGCAAGTTGTCGAGAATATTAAGGACGATCGCATTCAACAGTTGATTGACAGCTTAATATTTACAGTACAGCAGGCAAACGGAGTGGGGATTGCCGCCCCTCAAGCGGCTCAGTCCGATCGCCTGTTCATCGTCGCATCCCGCCCCAACCTGCGCTATCCCCAAGCACCCCACATGGAACCCACAGCGATGATTAATCCCCGGATTGTGGCTGCATCAACAGAGACAGTCAAAGACTGGGAAGGCTGTTTGAGCATTCCGGGGATTCGGGGATTGGTGCCGAGAAGTAGGGCGATCGAGATAGAATACACCAGTAGAGACGGCAAACTCCACCGACAAGAATTGACAGACTTTGTGGCTCGAATTTTTCAACACGAACACGACCATTTAGATGGAATCGTGTTTTTAGACAGAGTGGAAAGCACCCAAGAACTAATCACAGAGGACGAGTACCAAAAGCAAATTGTCAACTTACTATAACACTTGATATAATTGCTAGTAGTAACGCCAGTGATGTTGTGAATAGGAGGGCGAATGTCTATCAATTTGGAAAAAGGCGGGAGAATCAATCTCTCTAAAGAAGCACCTGGGCTAAAAAATGCCGGGATTGGTCTGGGATGGGATACCAATGCTACAGACACAGGCGCAGCATTTGACTTAGATGCTTCCGTGTTTATGTTGGGGGCTAATGCAAAAATTCCCAGCGAAAAATACTTTGTTTTTTACAACAGCAAAGAGTCGCCGGACGGTTCTGTAATACATCTGGGAGATAGCAGAACCGGAGAAGGATTTGGTGATGATGAAACCGTTACAGTCGATTTAACCAAAGTCGATCCGGCGGTGCAAGAAATTGTGTTTGTGGTAACAATCGACCAAGCAGAATCGAGAAGGCAAAACTTCGGTCAAGTGCGGAATGCTTTTATCAGGATTTACGATACCACTACTAACACAGAAGTCATGAAGTACGATTTGGATGAGGATTTTTCTCGGGAAACTGCCATCGAATTTGGCCGACTTTACAAGAAAGATGGCGAGTGGAGGTTCCAAGCAGTGGGACAAGGCTACAATTCCGGCTTGCAGAGCTTTGTAGATAAGTATGCCGGATAAAAGGTCGATCGCTCCTAGCTAAATAAATCGAGGGGAAATTCGGAAGCAGGAATGTTTCCCTCGATTTTAAGCCAGACTCATGAGGTAATAAACCACATGGGAATTCAATTAAAGAAGGGCGAAAGATTTAATCTTTCTAAAACATCTCCACTATAAACCATACAAAATCACAAAACTATGGCTATCAACTTAACAAAAGGACAATCAATCGTTCTCAGCAAAAGCGAATACGACTTGTCCAAACTCACAATGGGTTTGGGCTGGGATGTTGCACAAGCTAAAAAAGGTCTTTTCGGGCGAAGCAGCGGTGCAAATTTTGACTTAGATTCCTACGCTATGCTGCTGGGAGAAAATGGCAAAATAAAGAACTACAAAGAAGATGTAATTTATTACTCTCATTTGGAGTCAAAGGACAAAACAGTTGTTCACTCAGGCGACAATCTCACGGGGGCTGGAGAGGGAGACGACGAACAAATAGTGGTGAAACTGAGTTCTTTGCCAGCAGAATATCACAAAATTATTTTGGGCGTAAATATTTACGATGGCAAAGAGAGAAAACAGCATTTCGGCCTGGTAGAAAATGCTTTCGTGAGAGCTGTAGATGCCGCCGGCAAAGAAATAGCTCGCTATCGCTTGTCAAATGACCCATCTTATGAAGGAAAATTAAATATGTTGATGGGAGAAGTTTATCGAGAAGGCGGCGAGTGGAAGTTTAAGGCTTTGGGAAATCCTTTGGCTGAAGATATGAACGGTGTTGTCGGTTCGTTTATGCGGTGATATCAAATCTGTTAAATTCAGGCTTGTAGGGGCGGGTTCACCAACAATATTAGCCAATAATTGACGATATAAATAAACCCGCCCCCCTCCAAAGGTAAAT
>NZ_JAUBTU010000043.1:0-45750 GCF_036705085.1 Microcoleus sp. B6-A1 | reverse complement strand
CATTTTCTGCATAATTGTAGGGGCGGGTTCACCAACAATATTAGCCAATAATTGACGATATAAATAAACCCGCCCCCCTCCAAAGGTAAATCGGAATGCACATTTTCTGCATAATTGTAGGGGCGGGTTCACCAACAATATTAGCCAATAATTGACGATATAAATAAACCCGCCCCCGCCCAACGGTAAATCGGAATGCACATTTTCTGCATAATTGTAGGGGCGGGTTCACCAACAATATTGCCAATAATTGACGATATAAATAAACCCGCCCCCGCCCAAGGGTAAATCGCAATGCACATTTTTCGTATTCGATCGAAGTCAAGGTTGATGTAGGTTATTTGTCGGGTGGGGGCGGGTTTATAGAGACTGTTTGTTTGAGTTAGATATTGTTTGTAAAACCCGCCCCTACAAAAAATTCCGAATCAATCTTTAACAGGCCGCATTGTCGGGAACATGACGGCATCTCGGATGCTTTGAGTATTAGTTAAAAGCATCACCAATCTGTCTACGCCGATACCCATTCCCGCACAGTTAGGCATTCCCAAAGATAGCGCTTGAATAAAGTCTTCATCCATTGGATGCGCTTCGTCATCGCCGGCATTTTTCTGCGCTAACTGTTCCTCAAACCGCTTTCTTTGCTCTTTCGGATCGTTTAATTCTGAGAATCCGTTCGAGTATTCTGTACCGTTGATAAATAGCTCGAAACGTTCTACAAATCCCGGCTTGTTGCGATGTCCTTTTGCTAAAGGACTGACTTCGACAGGATAGTCGATGATGAATGTAGGTTGAATTAGTTTGGGAACAACTAATTTGTCAAAAACTGCATACAGCACGTAGCCTAAACTCTGTTGTTCTAACTTAGACAGGTGCAATTCTAGTTTGGTTGCAGAGGATCTCGCACTTTCCAAATCCAAACTGTCAAAATCCAGCTCAAACTCGTCTCTGACAGCTTCTACCATCGTTTTCACTTGCCAGTGTTTGCCGCTGAAACCGGGATATTTTTCGCTGTAGTCGAACTTGCGTTCTAAACTAATCGTTTCCCCCTGATTTTCAATTTCTTTGACATCCCCAAATACCGCTGCCGCTGCGAAACATATCACGTCTTCGACAACTCCTAAAATGTCGAAAACATCAGCATAAGCTTGGTAAACTTCTAAAGAGGTAAACTCTGGATTGTGGGTGCTGTCAATCCCCTCATTTCTAAATGCTTTCCCTAGTTCAAATACTCGCTCGAAACCGCCGCAAATTGCCCGTTTTAAAAATAATTCGGGAGCCACTCGCAAATACAAATCCACCTCCAAAGCATTGTGGTGGGTGATGAATGGCTTAGCAGCAGCACCGCCGTAAATAGCTTGCAGTGTTGGCGTTTCTATTTCGTAAAAATTTGCTTGCCAGAGATAGGAACGGATGCTTTGAACGATGCGGCTGCGAAGCATAAAACGGTTGAGCGCATCTTGGTTGCTTGCCAAATCCATTTCGCGGTGACGGCGGCAAACTTCGGGGTCGTTAATTCCGTAATAAGAATCGGGAAATTGAATGGTAGCTTTTGATAAAAGCTTTAATTCCCTCACTAAAATAGAAAGTTCTCCCCTGGGGGTGCGGCAGCCGATACCTTCGACGCCGACAAAATCGCCGACATCGAGCAATTTTTTAATTTGTTCAAAGCTCAAACCGACTTCGCCGGTGACGATTGCTTTCTCGATTTTGAGTTGAATTTTGTCTGTGGCGTCTTTTAAATCGATGAAACCAATTTTGCCGCTGTCTCGCTTGGAAGTGATGCGGCCTCCTAATCGCAGGGAAATTTCTTCGGGGTCACTTTGTCCGTTTTCGAGTTCTTTTCCCGGCTGACTAAATATTTCGCGAACTTGCTTGGCTGTGTGCGATCGCGCGTAGGATTCACTGGGATACGGTTCTATGCCTTGCGATCGCAGTTCCTCTACTTTTTGACTGCGGACTTCGGCTTCACTGAGAGTCATTAGTTATTGCCTGATTAAAATTACAAATATCTGACATCTTGCACTATTCTGGCGATCGTGCGATCGAGCGTTGCTCAAATCAACGCCCCACACGAAAATTCCTCTTTGTGGAACAGGCATCTTGCCTGTTCGCGATCGAGCTGCAAAATGTCAGAAACACCAAACTCTATCATAACAGGGTGGTTTTGAGAGCCAATTTGCCAAATAAATAAGTTACACCCTCTCGTACCCCGATCGCACAGATCCGCACTCGCCCCAGAAATATTTCCGATAAAAATTTACGATCGACTGCACAAAGCGACCGAAACATTAAAAAATTAAGTTGTCTGTCGATCGCAACAGGTGAGATGATATGTAGTGCAGCCTCACGGCAGTTCCATCGAAACTGAACAGCAGAAACGCGAGCGATCGAACTCGACTCATCGCTCCTCTGTCAGAATCGACCACACACACTCTCTCTTAACATATAAAAACCATAATTATGGCTGTTGCAACCCAATCACTCGAAGAACTCTGCATCAACTCTATCCGCTTTCTGGCCATCGATGCGGTAGAAAAAGCAAAATCAGGACACCCGGGACTGCCGATGGGCGCTGCCCCTATGGCCTTCGTGCTGTGGGATCGGTTCATGCGGTTCAACCCCAAAAACCCCAAGTGGTTTAATCGCGATCGCTTCGTCCTCTCCGCCGGCCACGGCTGTATGCTACAGTACGCCCTCATGTACTTGGCAGGCTACGATAGCGTCACCCTCGACGACATCAAGCAATTTCGTCAGTGGGAATCCAAAACCCCCGGACACCCCGAAAACTTCGTCACCGAAGGCGTAGAAGTTACCACCGGCCCCCTGGGACAAGGAATTGCTAATGCCGTCGGTTTGGCAATGGCAGAAGCTCACCTCGCTGCTAAGTTTAACAAGCCCGACCACACCATTGTTGACCACTACACCTATGTCATCATGGGTGACGGCTGCCACATGGAAGGCGTTTCTGGCGAAGCTTGTTCTTTGGCCGGACACCTCGGACTCGGCAAATTAATTGCCTTGTACGATGACAATCACATTTCTATTGAAGGCGACACAAGCTTGGCCTTTACTGAAGATGTCGGCAAGCGTTTTGAAGCTTACAACTGGCACGTTATTACAGTAGACAATACCGCTCTAGACCAAGATACTAACCTAGAAGCAGTTCACAAAGCTATTGAAGAAGCCAAAAAAGTCACGGACAAACCGTCCATGATTAAAGTCCGTACCATCATTGGTTACGGTTCTCCAAACAAGCGCAATTCCTACAGCGCTCACGGTGCTGCTTTGGGTAGCGATGAAGTGCAAGCAACTCGCGATTTCTTGAAGTGGGAACACGCACCGTTTGAGATTCCTGATGATGCTTTGTCGCACTTCCGCAAAGCAGTCGAACGTGGCGCTCAATCTGAGCAAGAATGGCAGAAAGCTTTTGATGCTTATAAAGCAGCATATCCTGCAGAAGCAGCAGAATACGAGCGCACGGTGGCCGGCAAACTTCCCGAAGGTTGGGATAAAGTTTTGCCGACATACAAGGCAGAAGATAAGGCCGATTCGACTCGGAATCATTCTGGAAAATGTTTGAATGCTTTGGCAAGTGTGTTACCAGAACTGATCGGCGGTTCCGCTGACTTGGCATCTTCTAACATGACTTTGCTCAAGGGTGAAAAAGACTTCCAAAAAGGTCAGTACGAAGGACGTAACCTGCGGTTTGGTGTGCGGGAACACGGCATGGGTGCGATCGCCAACGGTATGCTTCTGCACGGCGGTTTAATTCCTTACTGCGCCACTTTCTTGGTATTTGCTGACTATATGCGGGGAGCAATTCGCCTCTCTGCACTCTCGGAAGCTGGCGTTATTTACGTAATGACTCACGACTCCGTAGCCTTGGGCGAAGACGGCCCGACTCACCAACCCGTGGAAACCATCGCTTCTCTGCGCGTAATTCCCGATTTGTTGGTAATGCGCCCTGCGGATGGTAATGAAACATCCGGCGCTTACAAAGTGGCAGTTGAAAGCCGCACTCGCCCAACTTTAATGGCTTTGTCGCGCCAAAACTTGCCTAACTTGGCTGGAAGTTCGATCGAAGGAACAGCCAAAGGCGCTTACATTTTGTCCGACGACGGCGGCACTCCCGACATCATTTTAATCGGCACCGGTGGCGAAACCTACCTCTGCGTTGATGCCGCTGAAAAATTGCGCGCTGCAGGCAATAAAGTGCGCGTAGTTTCGATGCCTTGCTGGGAATTGTTTGACTTACAAGATGCCGCTTACCGCGAATCTGTACTGCCGAAAGCTGTTACTAAACGGTTGGCAGTTGAAGCAGGTTGTAGCTTCGGCTGGGGACGTTATTTGGGTTCTGAAGGCGATAGCCTCAGTATTGACAGATTCGGCGCTTCTGCACCGGGCCCCGTTGCTTTAGAAAAGTTTGGCTACACAGTTGATAATGTGGTAGCTAAGGCTCAGGCGCTGTTGGGCTAATAGCAGCAGCATAATTTTGGGTGGGGCGGGCTTCGAGCTCGCCCCATTTTTTATAGCAGAAGGAAGTTCGGCAACGGATTCTCTTTCTTCCGATGTAACAGATGTAACGGATGGATGGAAGAAGGCTTTAGTTATTTAGAAGATAAGGAAGAAGGAAGAAAAAGCTAAAATCCTAAAATCTCCAATCGGCATATAGGGTTTCACTTCGTCATAGCTCACATCTTGCACCATTGTCAGCAACAGGCAAGATGCCTGTTCCACAAGAGATGAATTTTCTTGTGGAACAGGCATCTTGCCTGTCCATAAAAGGATTGAGAATGGTGCAACATATAAGTTATACCCAACCTAGAGCTCGCTACAGCTTGCGAATCATTGAGAATTGCTATATTAAGACTTACGGAAGAAAAACCAGTTTCTACCACAATATTCGGTTTGGCAATGAGGCCTTTATGAAGAAACCGGGTTTTTAGCCCCCCGTGCCTCCAGAACAGTATATTTCAGAGAGTTAAGATAAGTTATAAGTTATTGCGTTAAATTACTCCTTCCCCATTTGTCATTCCGTTTATGATTTGGAAGTTTTTAAATCACCTGTTATTCACGGGAAATTATATTCCTCACGGTCACTGTTACCTTTGGCAGCGAGAGCTAGTAGCACTCCACATAGTGTCAGACTCTATCATTGCCCTGGCTTACTATTCAATACCCCTCTCGTTAATTTATTATTTTCTATTTCAGCGAAAAGACTTGCCCTTTCGCAATATCTTTTGGCTGTTTGCAGCCTTTATTATCTCCTGCGGCACTACTCATGTGATGGAAGTTTGGACGCTTTGGCATCCTGTTTATTGGGTTTCTGGCAGTCTGAAAATTATTACCGCCGCGATTTCTGGTTACACTGCTTTTGCATTAATTCCTTTCGTTCCCCAAGCATTAACTCTGATGAGTCCAACTCAATTAGGGATGATCGATCTAATACTGCAAAAAGAAATAATTGAACGCCGAGAAACGGAAGCTCGCTATCAAACTTTAACTGAAGCTTCGCCGGTAGGAATCTTTTATGCAGATGCTGGAGGAGACTGCTTGTATGTCAACGAGCGCTGGTGTCAAATTTCGGGAATAACTTGTGATGAAGCTTTGGGCAAAGGGTGGTTGCAAGGCATTCATCCAGACGACCGCGATCGGGTTTTTAGTGAATGGTATAGCGCCGCGCAGGAGAAATTGCCGTTTAAATCTGAGTACCGCTTTCTAGACATTAATAACACTAAAATCAGTTGGATAGTCGGTCAACTTGTCGGTCAAATCGGAGAAAATGGGGAGACAAAAAGTTATGTTGGTACTATTACTGATATTACAGAACGCAAGCAGGTAGAAGAGGAAAATCGACTGCTCAATGAAACTCTGGAGCATCGAGTTGCTGAGCGCACGGCTCAAATCGAAATTTCTAACCACAAATTGCAAAAAGAAATAGCCTACCGGGAAAAAATTGCTCTCACTTTGTTGGAATTGACGCAACTGCAAAATGCAATTCTTAATAGCGCTAACTACACCATTATTTCTACAGATACCGACGGTACAATTAAAACATTTAATCGGGCGGCTGAACAACTCTTAGGTTATTCGCTAGAAGAAGTGGTGGGGAAAGTCACGGTAGAAATAATTCACGATCCTCTGGAGGTCGCTCAAAGAGCTGAAGTTCTTTCTCAAGAATTGGGAGTGAAAATAGAGCCGGGAATTGAAGCTTTTGTTGCCTTGCCGTGCCGGGAAATCGCGGACGAAAATGAATGGACTTACATTCGCAAAGATGGTTCGCGGTTTCCGGTAATGCTGTCGGTGACTGCCTTATTTGATAGTAATGGAAATATTAACGGTTTTTTGGGTATCGGTCAGGATATTAGCGATCGCAAACAAGCTGAAAAAGAGCTGCGTGACCTAACCAGTGCCATGCAAAATGCGGTGGAAGGCATTTCACGGCTCGATATTGAGGGGCGCTACGTGAAGGTTAACCGAGCTTACGCTCATAAATGCGGTTACGAACCGGAACAAATGCTTGGCATGAAATGGCAGCTTACCGTACATCCGGGCGATGTTGAGATGATGCTCTCAGCTTATCAGGAAATGCTAATTTCTGGCAAAGTAGAAGTTGAAGCTAGAGGCGTTCGGAAAAATGGCTCGTTTTTTTACAAGCAATTAACGATGGTAAAAGCTTGCGATGCACAAGGGATATTTAACGGCCACCACTGTTTTATGAAAGATATCACCGAGCGCAAACTAACTGAAACAGCTTTGCAGGAAAGCGAATTTAAGTACAGGCAAATAGTTGAATTAGCAGAAGAAGGTATTTGGGTAATTGACAGAAATGGCCTCACGACTTACGTAAACCACGCAATGGCGCGAATGCTCGGCTATAGTGAATTAGAAATGTTCGGCCGGCCGCTTTTTGATTTCATGGACGAACGGGAAAAACCACAAGCTATTGAAAATGTCGAGCGGCGCAAGCAAGGTATTGGTGAACAACACGAATTTAAATTCAAAAGCAAGGATGGCAAAGATATTTGGACTGATATGTCTACCAGTCCAGTCATGGACTCCCAGGGTAATTTGCTGTCTTGTTGCGCCTTGGTTTACAACATTACAAGCCGCAAAGAAGCAGAGCAGCAACTGCTGCAACTGACAGAAGATTTGAAGCGTTCCAACGAGGAATTAGAACAATTTGCTTATGTGGCTTCCCACGATTTGCAAGAACCGCTCCGAGCCGTTACCAGTTACACTCAATTGCTGGCCCAGCGCTATCAAGGAAATTTGGACGATCGCGCAGATAAGTATATTCATTATATTGTCGATGGCGCCACGAGAATGCAGCAGTTAATTAACGATTTGTTGGCGTATTCGCGCCTGGGAACGAGGGGTCAGGAGTTTGAGCAGGCGGACTGCAACGCTGTGGTTAAGCAAACTATGTGCAATTTGCAAATTGCGATCGCCGAAACAAAAGCTGTAATCACCTGCGACGCGATGCCAACCGTGATGGCGGATGAATTTCAACTGGTGCAATTATTCCAAAATTTGGTCGCCAACAGCATCAAATTTTGTCGCCAAGATATCCCGTTGATTCATATCGCTGCCCGCAGGCAAGAGAGCGAATGGGTGTTCAGTGTCCGCGATAACGGCATTGGCATCGATCCGCAGTATGCCGATCGCATTTTTATCATTTTTGCGCGCCTGCACTCCCGCCGCCAATATTCCGGTACTGGC
This sequence comes from Microcoleus sp. B6-A1, assembly GCF_036705085.1. Classification (NCBI taxonomy): domain Bacteria; kingdom Bacillati; phylum Cyanobacteriota; class Cyanophyceae; order Oscillatoriales; family Microcoleaceae; genus Microcoleus; species Microcoleus sp. B6-A1. The sequence continues at coordinate 38,028 of NZ_JAUBTU010000043.1, read as the reverse complement.
ATAGGTTTGGCGATGTGCAAGCGCATTGTTGAACGCCACGGCGGTCGGATCTGGGTGGAATCTCAGGAGGGAAAAGGAGCGACTTTTTACTTCACTATTCCTATAATTAGTACCTGAAGCCTCAAAATTCAATTTTGTTTTTATACTCAAAGGGATACGCCGGTTATGAGTGATCGAAGCACTGTTAGACCTATAGAGATTCTGCTGATTGAGGATTCTCCCAGCGATGCCGATTTGGCAATAGAAGTCCTCAATCAGGGTAAAATATTGAATAACTTACATTTTGTGGAGGATGGAGTCGAAGCAATCAAGTTTTTGCGCCGAAAAGAACCTTATCTCAGGGTACCTCGTCCCGATTTGATTTTGCTCGATTTGCAGCTGCCGAAAAAAAGCGGTATTGAAGTGCTAGAAGAAATTAAAACTGACCCAAACTTAAAATTAATTCCTGTAGTGATTCTCAGCACTTCAGCAGCGCCCGAAGATATTTTTAAGTCATACTCCCTCCACGCCAACTGTTACATAACAAAACCTGTAGACTTCGTTGAATTTACTAAAGTAGTTAGGTTAATTGAGGAATTCTGGCTGGCAGTCGTCAAACTTCCTCTAAATTAAACGAATAGATGCTTTGCTTATGAATGCTCTAAAAGTTTTTAACCTATGGAAATTCTGCTGGTGGATGATTTGATCAGGGATGCAAACTGGGATTTATAAAAGCTGGCAACAAGCCAATTTTCAACAATTTGCATAAGAGTAGGAAATATGGTATCAGCAATAAATTTATTGAATAAAGAAGGCTTTTCTGTTCGGGTTTGCGTCCAGATTTAATTCTGCTTGACTTGATTTTGTATAACAAAACGGTTGGTAAATATTAATATAAATCAATTCCGCACTCTAGTTAAAAATGATTCCGGTGGTAATTATGATAACCTCAGCAGCCGATCAAGAGATGCTCAAGTCTTATGCCTTGTCAGCCCGGTGCTACATCACTAAGCCTATCGACTTTAGTCAAGTCGCTAAGCTGGTGAGATGGATTGAGGATTGGTGGCTGGTGGTGGTGACAGTTCCCAAATAATAATTTTCAAGTTGAAAATGGCATGGGAAAGCGAAAAAGTTTAACCTAAGATTGGTAGAGTAAAAAGTTTACAGTCAAAAACGTCTAAGCTATGTGGATTAAGATTCTGTTAGTAGAAGACAATCCTGCTGATGCTGATTTACTTGCAGAACTGTTAGAAGTATCTGTGGGCGTCGAGTGGGAACTGGTGTCTGTTGAGTTCCTCCATGAGGCGATCGCACAACTGTGTAAACAACCCTTTGATGTAGTTTTGCTCGACCTTTCTTTGCCCGACAGCCGCGGTTTGGAAACCCTAACTCGCCTGCGAGAAGTTGCTCCTGATGTGCCCATGGTGGTAATGACAGGCTTGGATGATGAAGCGATCGCCCTAGAAGCAGTTCGCTTGGGAGCTCAAGACTATATTGTTAAAGGTCAAATTACTACTCAATTATTAGTGCGGACGATCCGCTACGCGATCGAACGATCTCAAACATTTAAAATGCTGCGGGAAAGCGAGCGCCGCTTTCGGGCGATTTTTGACTCATCATTTCAGCTAACCAAGCTGCTGACTCCCGAAGGAATTGTGCTGGAAGTGAACGAGACAGCCCTCGATTTTGCCGGATTGCGATCGGAGGGTATTGTGGGCCGCCCGATTTGGGATATGGCGATGTGGGCCCAGTCGCCACAGGTTTCCGAACAATTGCAATGCGCGATCGGCAAAGCAAGTCGCGGCGAGTTTTTCCGCAGCGAAATCGACTTGTTAGGCAAAAGTGGCCAAATTATGACAGTTGATTTCTCACTGAAACCTGTTAAAAATGAAACAGGACAAGTTTTGCTGCTGATTGCCGAAGCCCGTGACATTAGCGATCGTAAACGAGCAGAAGCGGAAATTCTCAAAGCCCTCGCACGAGAAAAGGAACTTTCACAACTGCGAGCTAAATTTGTCACAATGGTTTCCCACGAGTTCCGCACCCCTTTGACAACAATCCAATTTTCCGCTGGATTGCTGCAAGATTACAGTTCTCAGTGGGCCCAAGATAAAAAATCTACTCATTTTGTGCGGATTCAATTAGCAATTAAACGCATGACAGAGTTATTAGAAGATATCCTCGTAATTGGCAAAATCGAAGCCAATACCTTGCAGTTTCAACCGGTTTCCTTAAACCTTGAAAAATTTTGCCGTCAACTGGTAGAAGAGCAGCAGCTCAACGACAGCAACCAACACCCGATCGCCTTTCAATACGAAGGCGACAACTGCGAGGCTCAAATGGATGAAAAACTGCTGCAGCAAATCTTGGGAAATGTCCTCTCAAATGCCATCAAATATTCCCCCATCGGCAGTACAGTTTCCTTGCACCTCAACTGTCAAAACAAAGAAGCTGTTTTCCAAGTTCAAGACCAGGGCATCGGCATTCCCCAAGCCGATCGAGAGCGGATATTAGAAACTTTTTACCGAGCTCCAAATGTCGGCACTATTTCGGGAACAGGTCTCGGCTTAGCAATTGTGAAGAGGGCTGTGGAACTTCACGGCGGCCAACTTGCGATCGACAGTCAAGAAGGAAAAGGCACAACTTTCACTATTACCTTGCCTCTAATTTGCCCTCCCTGTCAATAACAACTGAATTATCAACTATACATATCCGGTATTTAACGATTAATTAAGCGCCTAACAAACAAAGTTATCAAGTGTCTGAACCCAGAATTTTCCAACCAACTACTAACTAAAAGGAGCTATCACCGTGGCTAAGATTTTGGTAATAGAAGACGAAGAAGCGATTAGAGAGAATATTTTAGAGTTGCTGGAAGCCGAGAATTTTGAAGGAATAGGAGCGATTAACGGCAAAGTCGGCATCAAATTGGCGATCGAACAAATCCCTGATTTAATTTTGTGCGACATGATGATGCCGGAAATAGACGGTCACGGCGTCATCAAAGCTTTGCGCTCCGAACCCTTGACTGCCACAATTCCGTTTATTTTCCTCACAGCCAAAGCCGATAAAGTTGACATTCGCACGGGCATGGAACTGGGAGCTGACGATTACATTACTAAGCCGTGTACGCCGCAAGAACTGCTAAAAGCCATTGCTATTAGACTTGAAAAACAAAAAACAATTAGCCGACAATCTCAAAAGACGCTAGACGAATTACGCACTAATATTAGTATGTCGCTACCCCACGAATTGCGGACTCCTTTGAATGCAATTCTGGGTTTTTCTGAGCTGATTCTGTCAGAATACAAGGTCTTAGAGGAATCAGATATCTTAGAGATGATCGGTCAAATTCAAACTTCCGGCCATCGCTTGTATCGGCTGATTCAGAACTTCTTGCTGTATGCAGAACTGGAGATAGCAGCCACAAATCCCGAACTGCTAAAGGAGATGCGAAACAGCGAATTTAGCTGTGTAAAATCTTTGCTGAGTCAAAAAGCTCGGCAGCAAGCAAAACACGCGAATAGAACCGACGATTTACAATTAAACTTGCAAGATTCGTCGGTAGCTATGGATTCTGTCAGACTCGCAAAAATTGTTGAAGAACTCTTGGACAATGCCTTCAAATTTTCTTTAGAAGGAACGCCGGTTTTATTAAGCACTTTCGTCGAAAATCAGACTTTTATTCTGTCTGTCAAAGACCAAGGCCGCGGCATGACTACCGATCAGATTGCACAGCTAGAAGCTTACAGGCAGTTCGATCGCAAACTTTACCAACAAGCAGGTTTGGGATTGGGGCTGGCTATTGTTCAACGCCTTGCAGAATTGCACGGAGGAGAATTTAAAATAGAAAGTTTGCCGCAACAAGAAACCATAGTTTGCGTTTCCCTGCCTGTCTAAACAATGATTATACCAGTTTCAAAAAAGAATACAAGTGTAGGCAAACTCCCAACCCTTATGGCATAAATCATTCCCAATTATCAAATATAAACTCTCAAATGGTATTATGCAGGAGCGATCGCTCCTTTCGCACACCGCTGCATATAAATTTGAGCTACCTTATCATTAGGGTTGATTTCCAAGCAGGCCGAAAACCATCTTTTAGCTTCGCCACACTTGTCACTATAGTAGAGTACCAAAGCTTGCTCAAAGATTGTCTTTGTCTCTAACTTTTTCTGTCGTAACTCTGGCGGATCGGCCGCAAATACTTCATAAAGTGTTACCCTTCGCGATTTGCCTTTAACTGTTACGCGATCGATCAACCTCAAATCATAAATATCGTTCAACTGTATAAAAGTATTGTGAGTAATTAACATCGAAACTCCATACTCTTTCGTCAAACTTTCCACGCGGGACGCTAAGTTTACCGCATCGCTAATCACCGTGCTGTCCATCCGGCTTTGGCCACCCACCGTGCCTAACATCAAAGAACCCGTATTGATGCCAATGCCAATTTGCAGCGGCGGGCAATCGGCCTGAGTACGACTAATATTATAGTCGTTAAGCTCTTCTAGCATTGCAATTCCCGCTTTCACAGCATCGTCCGCACTGCCATCAAACAGCGCCATAATCGCATCGCCAATGTATTTATCAATAAAACCAAAATTGTTAGTAATTGCCGGTTCCATCCGCGACAAATAAGCATTAAGAAATTGAAAATTCTCTTCGGGATTCATCCTTTCCGAAAGAGAAGTGAAATCGCGGATATCTGAAAACAGCACCGACATTTCTTTCTGTACCTGATCGCCTAATTTGACTTCCAGAATACTTTCATATCCCAGAAAGTGGAGAAATTCGTGCGGTACAAACCGCCCGTAAGCATCTGTTAATTTTTCTTCCGCTGCTAAAGCTTTTTGCAACTCGTCTGTGAATTGGCGGCGCTCGGTTTCTACCTCTAGACGTTCCGTGATGTCTTGAAAAGCAGCTATGGCGTAAACTATGTTTTTTCGTTCGTCGTAGATTGGAGTCGCCCAAACCTCGATCGGCACAATCCGATCCGACCCATGAATTTCTAGATCGTCCATACGCACAAATTCTCCCCGCAACGCCCGAACAATCGGTTGGCTATCCCTCGGATACAATTGATTAGTTCCAGCGTCGTAAAAATGATAAGCTTCAGGAAATTGGTCAGTACCCCCATCAAAAATTAAACCTTGGGCTAGTATCCTTTCGCCCCAAGAATTCATGTAAAAAGGTTTACCCTTACCATCGACAACAAATATTCCCACTGGCATCGCTTCTAGGAATTGAGTCAATCGGCTTTCGTTTTCTGACAGTGCCTCATTTAACTTTTCTTCGGCTGCCAAAGCTTTTTCTAAATCATTAGTAAACCTGATTCGTTCTACTTCCACCTGTCTTTGCAAAGTAATATCCTTAGCAAAACCCTGATAGTAAAGCACTTCACCGTTAGCATCATAAACGGTGCGCGCATACTCAGAAATCCAGATAATGCTGCCATCTCGACAGTAAACCTGAGACTCAAACTCACACAGAGTACCGTGCTGTTTCATCAGCGCCAGAAACTCTTGACGGCGGTTCGGTTCCACGTACAATTGCTGCTGAATATCATTAATACTTTCTATCAATTCTGACGCAGAATCGTAGCCGTAAATTTCCGCCAGAGCAGGATTCGCACTGATAAAATGTCCGTCCGGTGTCGTCTGAAAAATACCTTCTAGAGCATTTTCAAATATCCCGCGATACTTCTCTTCAGCTTGAATTAGCGCCGCTTCAGCTTCCTTGCGTTCACTTATGTCACTAAAAGCAATAATCGCATAGGAAATGTCGCCTGTAGAATCATAAATTGGAGTTGCCCAACTCTCTACAGGAATAATCTTATTAGCTGTACGAATTTCTACACCCTCAGTCCGCACATTTTCGCCCCTAAGCGCCCGCATAATTGGCAATTCTTCAACTGGGCATCTTTGATTAGTCCCGGCTTTATAGAATTGATAAAGTGCTGCTTTTTGCTCGGAATTAATATGCGGCACAGTGCCTTTGCCAAATACATCCCGCGCTTTCTGGTTAGCGTAGAAAGATTGGCCGTTTGCATCAAGCACACACACGCCCAATGGCATAGCTTCTAGATATTGCGTCAAGCGACTTTCGTTTTCATGGAGTTTGGCAATCAGCATCGCCTGCTTGCGGTTTAATTTTACCAACTCCTGATTCATTTCGTGAAGTTCTTTTTGTTTTTCCGCTAATTGTTTATCTCGAAAATATCTATATATTGCCTCAGTGACAGTTAATTTTAAGTCATCACATTGCCAAGGTTTAGGTATATATCGGTACAATTTAGCATAGTTAATAGCATTGGCTACCGCATCCAAATCTGCCTGCCCCGTCAGCATGATCTTGAGACAGTTCGGCGAGATAGCATGAACGCTCCTTAATAGTTCGTCTCCTTTCATACTAGGCATGATATGATCCGAAATAACCAAAGGAACTTCATACTGGTCTGCTAAAAGTTCTGACAGTAGCTCTAAAGCTTCTTCGCCACTTTGGGCCGTTTCAATTAAATATTTATCTTCAAAGGCTTTTAGCAGGTCTATTTCCAGACTATCGAGTATAGTCTGCTCATCATCGACACAAATAATGACTGGTTTTTTCATAAATTTGCTAGACCAGACTTAATCGCTTCAATTAATTCTTGATTTTGCCAAGGTTTTTCTATGAAAGCATGAAGATTAGCTTGATTTTTTGTGCGTTCGATTGCTTCTTGGTCTGCTTGTCCTGTCAGCATCACTGTCACAATTTGTGGATATTTTTGATGAATTTTAATCAGCAACTCATCTCCTTTCATTCCGGGCATCAACCAATCAGAGACAATTACTAAAATGTTAACCTCAGCTTCACATAGCTCTTCAATAATTTCCAGGGCTTCGGCAGCACTTTCAGCAAATTCGCAAAGATATTTACCGTTAAATGCCTGTTGCAGTTCAATTTCCAGACTTTCCAACACTCCTACTTCATCGTCCACACACAAAATTGCTGATTTAGACATCGCTAGTTTCCTTCTTTAGTGTGGCAGGGTGCACCCTCCTGGGCAGCACACCGTTTTCCAAATTCTACATTCTGCGCGGGTAGACTGCAAATTTTCGCCCCAGACTTCAGTCTCCGGCGCTGTACCTACTCAGTTAAATTAATCGGCAAAGACACGGTAAATGCTGTTTTACCGGGCCTCGACTCCACATCAATTTTACCCTGATGTTTTTCAATTATTTTTTTGACAATATCCAGTCCCAACCCGCTGCCTTCTCCGGCAGGTTTGGTAGTAAAAAAAGGCTCAAAAATTTTAGGAATAATATCGGGTTGAATCCCCTTACCGCTGTCAATAATTTTTACCAACAGGCTGGTATCTTGTTGTACCGCGTCAATTGTTAAAGTCCCTTGATTGTCCATCGCTTGTAAGGCATTGTGAATTAAATTTGTCCAAACTTGATTGAGTTCGTCGGGATAACACAAAACCGCCGGCAAGTGAGCTTGATACTTTCTGACGACTTCCACACCCTGCTTAATTTGGTTTTGATAAAGAGTTAATACAGTTTCAATTCCCTCCGTAATATTCACCTGTATTTTTTCCCCATTGACATCGTAACGCGCATAATTTTTCAGAGCAAAGACGACTTTTGCAGCGCGTTCAGTAGCGGTAGCAATGGTTCGGGCGCTTCTGTGAATGCTAGCAAAGTCGTAGGCTGTTTTTATAATATTTTCGCTGTCAGGAGCTTTGAGCAACGGCAAGAATTCTTGCAGATTTTCCTGCAATCCGATATTGACTAAAATGCTAGCAAGGCTGTCAGAATTGTCAATGCCTTCCGACTGTAGTTGTTGCTTCACGCCTTTTTTCAATACCCGTTTTTCTCGAGTAGATAAAGAGTAATTTTGTTGGCTAGAACTGTACATCAAACGCAAGAAATCCTGCTGGCGTTCTGCTGACAGTTCTTTAAAAAAAACTGGCAAACTTTCGAGATTGTTATCCAAAAAGCTGGTAATATTTCCAATCGACGACCGAATTGCCCCCAAGGGCGTATTAATTTCGTGAGCAATGCCCGCAATCAGTTGCCCTAATGCCGCCATTTTTTCCGATTGCACTAATTGATTCTGAGTAGCTTGCAGTTGGTCTAAAGTAACTGTAAGTTCATGGTTTTTCTGTTGGAGTTTTTTTCGCAACTGGCACATTGCTAAATGGGTTTCTACCCTCACTAGAACCTCTTCCACCTGAAAGGGCTTGGTAATATAATCTACCCCGCCCACAGCAAAGGCTTTGACCTTATCAAGTACGTCATTAATCGCGCTAATAAAAATTACCGGGATTTCGCAAGTTCGTTCATCAGCTTTGATCTTTTCGCAAACTTCATACCCATTCATTTCGGGCATCATAATATCCAGCAAAATCAAATCTGGAGGCATACCTTTTGCCGCCGAAAGCGCTAACTCACCGCTAGGTACCGGGCGAACTTTATAGCCCTTGCTGTTCAAAATTCCGGCTAGCAGCCGCAAATTAGCTGGGGTATCGTCAACTACTAAAATATTACCGCGATCGGTGCTAAGAAGGTCGTTATTCATGTGATATTGCTTCAGAGATTAAATTTAAAACTTTGTCGTACTCAAAATTTTCTATACAATTTGCGATCGCACCTGCCGTTACTGCATCCTTTAATCTAATTTGCTCGCTCAAGGTATCAATTAAATCCATATCTGCATTCAGTATCGCTAGCTTTAAATCAGCTACCAGTGAATCAGGCAATTTTACGAAATCAGCCGCACTCATAGCGCGATCGCCCTCTTTGATTGCCGATAAATCACTTTGAGCCGGATCTTCATAAATATAGCGCACTCCGATATGTTTGTGCATAGCATCAAAAATATCGGCTTCCCGGAAAGGCTTCCTCATAAAAGCATCACAGCCCGCCGATAAAATAACTGCCCGTTCTTCCTCCAAAACGCTCGCTGTCAGCGCAATAATCGCAGTAGCTTGACCTTTAATAGTGCTTTTAATGTATTGCGTAGCTTCGTAGCCATCCATCACAGGCATTCTCATGTCCATCCAAATGAGATGCGGTTCCCAACTCTCCCAAATCTCAATAGCTTCTTGACCGTTAGTAGCTTCTTTTAGTTCAAAACCCAGAGGAGAGAGGATTTTAATTAACAGTTGGCGGTTGAGCGGTTTATCGTCTACTATCAAAATTCGATAGGTGGGTTGGTTGGGTTCCAGCGCAATAACATTCCGGCTCGGTTTTGGGCTTTCAATATCAGCCGCATTGACCGCAATAACTTGAATGTCGAACTTAAAATTACTTCCCTTACCAACAGTAGAACAGACGCTCATTTTGCCGCCCATTAATTCCACAAATTTGCGGCTGATTGGCAATCCCAAGCCGGTACCTTCTTGCGAATCTTTGCCTGTCTTGGTTTGCACGAAAGGTTCAAAAAGATCGTCTAATTCCTTGGTAGCAATACCGGGGCCAGTATCCTCCACTTCAAAATGAAGGAAGAAGGAAGAGGTTGAAGCTGAATCGTCATTTGGGGTGGCAATGATCTGGTTGTTCGACTGACTGAATTGAGATATTTTAAGACCATTAATGGCGGAAAGTTCTGTATTTGGTGATACTTCGGAGTGCTCAATATTTCCCCCTTCTGCCTGCTGATTTCTGCCTAATGACTCCTTGCTAACTCTGACCGCTACACCGCCCTCATGGGTAAACTTAAGAGAGTTATTGAGCAGATTAATTAAGATTTGCCGCAACTTTAACTCGTCAGTTTCTATGTATTGTGGCACATCGGGACTGCGGTCAAAAACCAACTGCAAGTGCTTGTCATCTGCTTTGAGTTGAAACATATCTTCCAAGTCATTGAGCAGGCGATAGAGGTCTATTTTATGGGGATTGAGGGTGGTGCGCCCCGATTCAATTTTAGATAAATCCAGCACGTTATTAATCAGGGTAAGGAGGTGTTCTCCGCTGCTCCTAATTATGCTAATATTTTCTTGATGTTCGGGGGATAGAGTTTGGCTGCGAGTCATCAGTTGGGAAAAGCCGAGAATTGCATTGAGAGGCGATCGCAATTCGTGGCTCATGTTAGCAAGAAAAGTGCTTTTAGCTTGATTCGCTACCTCTGCTTTGTCTTTAGCTATAGCCAATTCTGCCGTCCGCTCTTGCACTCGCTGTTCTAAAGTTTCAAAAGATTGTTGCAGTTGTTGAGCCATGCTGTTAAATGACTTGGCTAATTCCCCCAATTCGTCTGCTCGTTCGCTTTCTACTGTTTTGTCCCATTCACCTTTAGCAATATTTTTGGCGGCTGTATTTAAGCTCAAGATAGGATTTGTCACCCACTGAGAAGTCAGAATGCCGATCCCCACCGCTACTCCTAAAGCTGCGAAACAAAGCAAAACCGCTGTGCGGGTATTGGCATCGATTTCTTTGGTGAAATCTGCTTCGGGAACAACTACGACAATCAGCCAGTCTAAACCTTTGCCGTCTTGGAACGGCAAGACTTTTAAAAATTGTCGCTTGTCATCTATTTCAAAGCTCAATAACTCGGATTTTTTAATGTGGTCTAATTTTTTAAACTTTGCCGTCAAATATTTAGCTGTCGCTTGAGTAAAAGGGTTGCTGCTTTCTTCCACTTTAAACAATTGTCTTTCATTACCTTTAGTGCGAAACGGTTTTTCTGTTGTGGAAGTTGCTAACAAGGTACCCTGGCGATCGATAATAAATGTTTGACCGGATTTTCCAACTTTGAGACTATTGAGAAATCTCCCAAGATGGTCGAGACGCAAGGCAGTAAATAAGACTCCTTCTAGCTGATTCATGTCGCTGTATACGGGTTGGATAGCGCTGATAAGTAATGTCGGTTCTAGTAATGAAACAAAAACCGAACTCCAAGTAGGTTTGCCCACTTTTACGGCTTTTTGGTACGCAGGATGTTGCCGATGATCATAGTTTTTGGCAAGGGTGGTAACTGTAGTGCGATCGCCGAGAGCGTTCGTATTGTAAGAATTAAAATTTAACCCAGTAGAGGCGTCTATCACATTAATCATTCGGGAGCCGTTAGAAAGTTGTTGACCGCCTCTATAATTTCCCTTCTTGTTGCCAACCGAGGTAAAATTGATATAGGGATATAATTGTACTTGCCGCCAAAGATATTTCTCCCAAGCTGATAAGTTTTCCATCTTTAACAAGCCGAGCTTGACAGCATCCAGCTTGGTTTGATTGATTTGATGGGGAGTTTTCAGGTAAATTTGCAGGTTTTGCTCGACACGCAAACTCACCTCGGTCATTAACTGACTGGCAAGGTTATTAACTGCTTTTTGTCCGTTTCTAAAAGACAGATATCCTACGAGTCCCACGGCTCCCAGGATTTGCAGTATAAATGGAACTATGAGAACAGTTCGCAGCGGTAATTTGTCTAAAATTTTAGAAACCATAAGATTCAGAGGTTTGGTGAACTTAGCCTAGAACCGTATTTGCACAACCTGTCTTAACTGCCGCACCATTTATTTACTGCCGCTTAGCTGGGGGGAATTGATGCGGGCTATTTTAGCTTTGGTAGATGCTCGACCCCGATCGAATGTGAACCTAATTTTTGCTATATTAAAGGCTGTTATTTTACCCCATTGTCGTATTATTTTGATAATTTAGGTAGAATTTTTAGTCCCTGGCTTCGAGAACTACCTAATAAACGCGATCGCGGGGCCGAGTTCAACCCCGGTAGGCCAAGCGATTTGGAGGCCGGCTAGGAAATTTGCGATCGGCACTCGCCATTTTCCGCAAGACGTGTTATACTTCAGAAAGTCGAGGGCACGTAGCTCAGTGGATAGAGCATCAGGTTCCGGTCCTGAGGGTCGGGGGTTCAAATCCCTCCGTGCTCACTTTCTATGTCTTTTGCGGGGTAAGGGTTTCAGGTTAATTGTATTACCGATAGTCCTCTTTTCCGCTCAACTTTCGCTCCCATCTGTTCCAAGTATCTCCAAAACCACCTCCATATCTGCCAAGTTTGCGCCGGACTTTTTGCGCCGCGCTTTCAACTGGTTGAGCAGGTCGGCTGGCTCTGGAAATTCTGCGACGGTCGGAGCCGAGTTTTCCAATAGCTCCGTGCTCATGTAGATTTATAGAATGACTGATTTTGATAGACCGGGGACAAATTTTTGTCCTCGGCCTCAATTATTGTGATTTAAGCGTCAGTGTCAAAAATTGAATCGCCACTGTACTCGCAGGTCGCGGACTGATTGCGCCCCTGTTGCTTGGCACGGTAGAGTGAACGATCGGCGATCGCAATCAAGTCAGCCGATGATAGTTCCGAAATCGGAATCAAGTTGGCGATACCCATACTAATAGTAACTACATCGCTCACATCAGAGGTTTTGTGAGGAATATGTAAAGCTTGAATAGCAGCGTGAATCCGTTGGGCCACCGAACTCGCTCCATCAAGATCTGTATTAGGCAAAATGATGGCAAATTCTTCTCCGCCGTAACGCGCCACTAAATCCGCCGGACGGTACACCACCTCTTGCACCGTCTGAGCAAGTTTGAACAGACAACTATCCCCCATTTGATGACCGTAGGAATCATTATAACGTTTGAAATAATCCACATCAAATAACAAAAGAGAAATAGGTTTTTTTTCCCGGTATAGCCGCTGCCATTCATGCTCTAAGCGGTCATTAAAACAGCGACGATTAGCAATTTGAGTCAACCCATCAATATTTACCACTTGTTCTAAGAGATGAGTAGCGCGGGCTAGTTCTTCGTTAGAGAGTGCCAGTTGTTGATTAATTTCTCTCATCCGCGCTTGAGCCTGCTGCCTTTCTGCCAATTCCTTCTGCAACTTATGAAAAATATCCGCTTGTTTAATGGCGATCGCTAACTGATTAGCAATCTGTTTAACAAGGTCAACTTCAAATTCTTCCCATTGCCGAGGCGCAGAACATTGATGAATACATAACAACCCCCACAAATCTTGTCCATTGAGCAACGGCGCAACTAAATTAGCCCGAACCGGAAATTGTTTCCAAAGAGCGCGGTAACAGTGTTGAAGGTCAATATTATTGATATTTTCTACTACCTGCGTTCTCCATTCTTGATATGAATCAAGACCTTGTTCACCACCACACTGGTCGTTAAATTGATTTTTGCTTACCAATTTACATCCTTCGCCTACGGATTCTGAAACAAACTCACCATATCCAAATTTACTATCAGGATCGAACTTAAATATGCCGACGCGCTCGGCATCAAGAAACAAGCGAATCTCCTGCGAAGCAATCTCAAAAATTGTAGACAAATCAAGAGATTGACGGATGTGTTGAGTAATCTCTTGAAGTAATATAGCCTTGTCGTACTGTTGCCGCAGGGCGATTTCCGCTTGCTTTTGGGCGAGAATAGCTGCCTCTGCTGCTTTTTTTGCTTTAATAATTTCACCTTCGTATAGGATACGCTGGCGGATACAGATCAAGATGCAATTGTTGACGAAGCTTCCTCCTTTCTCCCGACGCACAGCGTTGATCAGCATCGGTATATCACTACCCTGCTTTGACCTTAATGAGAAGTAAATTTCCTCTACTTTACCGTGGAGCTTCAACAGGGGGAAGAAATGGGTTTGATAGAAAATCCGGCTGGCCATTGGCAGAATGGACTCCATCTTCTGTCCCCGCAGTTCATCGGTTTCGTATCCGAGTAATTGCAGTAATGTGGCGTTGACCATTACGATCGTACCATCGTCAGCAAACGAGAGGAATCCACAGGGTGACGTGTTGAGTAGCTCGTCTATCTGGTAGGTCATGTTTGCCATACAAATCAGGTAGTATGAGGTGCACTCAAATACTCCTTAATCATCTCGATCGTCTCTTGTGGATGACTCAGGTGCGGGCAATGTCCCGTAGCTTTCATCAGCCGTAGCGTACTTTTAGGTAGGTGGCGCTGAAGGTAATGCCCTACCTCGGTGGGAGCAATCACATCATCAGCGCATTGCAATATCAGTGTAGGTACTGATGCCTTGGGTAAATCACTGCGATTGTCAGAGTAAAAAGTTACCTCGGCAAAGCGACTTGCAATCACCGGATCGGTAGAGCAAAAACTTGTCTCAAGTTCCTCACTTAGCTCAGGACGATCCTGATTCTGCATCACCATTGGCGCCAGAAAGCTTGCCCAACCAATGTAATTTTTCTCCATGATATCGAGGAGATCCTCAATATCTTTGCGCTCAAACCCTCCGTAATAATTTGGTAAATCATTGATGTAGCAGGGTGAAGGCCCTACGAAAATCAGGCGATTAAAGTAATTAGGAGCTTGAATTGAGGACAGAAGGCCGATCATACTGCTGACAGAATGGCCTACAAAAATCACATCAGTCAACGCCAATTCTTCACAAATATCGAGGACATCCTGAACATAGCCATTGAGGTCGCTGTAACGTTCATAACTGTAGGCACTAATATCAGACTGTCCCGAACCTACATAATCAAATAGGATAATTTTGTAATCCTTCTCGAAGGCCTGTGTTACGAAACGCCACATATTTTGATCGCACCCAAATCCATGAGCAAACATCATCGTCTGGGCGCCTTGTCCAAACACTTTTATATTATTCCGTAAGAAAATTTTTTTAGTCATTTGAGCGAGACGAGCATTAAATTAATTATAAGACTTTTGCGCGCTTTCATGAGGGACGATTGCTGATTCCACATAGTGGTAGATAACAATTCAGGATGTCGGATTAATTGAATGGCAACCTCAGCAATGGCAGGCTTCCTCAACATATAACGCTGCCCGATTTCCTAGGCGATCGCTTGTAACGATTCCCATTTCGCTGGGGCTTCCATTCCTTCAGCAATTGTGCTCAGATTTAAGCCATGTGTGATTACAACTATGGGTTTGTGAAGTCCGCGATCGCTCGGAGCGCTGGCTAAATCGCGGACAAATGAGCGAGCAATTTTGAGCGACTTCACCGGAAAATTTTTCAGGTTATTAAAAGCAGCATAGCCAGTCCCAAAATCATCGACAAAAATCCCAATACCATGCTTTGATAATTTGCTCAAAACATGGTATGTAATGTCAACATTAAGCATCATTACAGTTTCCGTAATCTGTAGCTATAGATATTTCGGCTTCATCTCGGTGCGATCGAGGATGCGATCGCTCTTAGCGATTAAAGTCGGTTGGGTGAGTTGACGTGCCGACAGATTCACCGCGATATTAGGAAGAATTAGTCCTGCTGCTAGCCACTGCTGATATTGCCAGCAAGCTTGCTCTAAAATCCATTTGCTCTTCGGGCCACATCAATCCAGTTTTTTCGGCGAGGGGAATACATCGATGGCGATGAATCCAACCTAGTTCAGGAGAATACACTCCTACTATAACTTTAACACCAGCAAGGCTACCTGTTTGCCAATCGAGCTGAGGTCGATCGTACAGCAAGTATTGGCTTTCCAAGCACAATTCAAGAGATTTGCGATCGCCAAGGTATTGGATTTGACCCAAGGTATTGTTGCTGTGTAACAACTCTAGGTATTGGGATCGATAGGCAATAAAAGCTCATATTTCAGCAATTAAGAACCTGCCAAACATTGTCGCGGTTGCTATAAATGTTCACAAACTCCTCAAATTAAAAAAGTTGGGTTTCCTAGCTCAACCCAACCTACTTTTAACAACGAATTACTGCTAACTCTCAAATATCCTCGTCATCTTGACCTTGCACACCCTGGAGAATCCGCGATAGCTCACTCTTCTCATTAATCGTAATCCGAGTCGGAGAACCGCTGATAATCCGTTCGTAACCACGGAACGAATCTTTAATTTGTGGGCCTCTTTCAGTAATTGTGTATTCCCGAATTCCTTTATCGTGCCAGGAACCGCGCATCTTAAACACATTAATTGCCCGCGACATTTCTCCTCGAATCTCTACATACTGCAGCATAATAATCGTGTCAGTAATCGTAGAAATATGGGAGTCCGTAATCGAATTAGAACCCATAAACTGGTCGCTTGTATTCGTAAAAAAGCCAGTTATTTCTTCCTGCTTCGCAAAACCTGTCACTCCGATCACAAATTGCCTGAAAGCATTATTGCTGACACCCCTAGCTAATGCCGACAGCGAGTCTATAGCAATTCTAGAAGGTTTGAACTCCGCAATTTCTGATTTAATAGTCTGCAAGTGGTCTTCCAAACCAGCAGATTCCGGGTAAGTACACAGCAGCTTCAGCATTCCTTTCTGTTCCATTTCCTCAAAATCAATGCCCCAAGAATAAGCATTGCGGAACAACTGAGCCCGGGACTCTTCATAGGCAAAAAGCAGCGCCCGATTGCCGTTCATACAAGCATTCTGCAAGAACTTGCTCACCAACAGCGTTTTGCCGGTTCCCGTTGCACCCGTAGCCAAAATAATCGAGTCTTTGAAGAAGCCGCCACCGCACATCTCGTCGAGAGTTTTATCGCCCGAAGAAACCCGCACGTTGGAAGACTTTTGAGTTAATCGCATCGCCCCTAATGGGAAAATATTAATTCCGTCATTAGTCATAGTAAAAGGATATTCGCCCTTCATATGAGTTGTACCGCGCAACTTCAAAATTTCGATGGTGCGGCGGCGGCGTTCTCCTTCCAATACGTTGCGAACAATCACCACATTATCCGACACAAACTCTTCCACTCCAAACCGAGCCACCGGGCCGTATTCTTCCACCCGTTCCGTCGTCATAACTGTAGTTGCTCCGACTTGTTTGAGGCGCGCAACTAAGCGAAAAATTTCTCGGCGCACCACCGATGCAGCATCGTACTGCTGAAATACGGCGGTAACAGAATCTATTGAAACCCGCTTGGCTTTGTACTTGCGAATGGCGTACTGAATTCGCTCGATTAAGGCTGATAAATCAAAATTTCCTACGATATCTTGACCTTCTGGATCGGGGGAAGCGTCCAAAATAAATAGCTTGCCTTCCTCGATTAATTGTGCCAGATCCCAACCGAAACTGCAAGCATTTTTAATAATATCTGTCGGAGATTCTTCAAAAGTTACGAACACTCCAGCTTCGTCAAAATGGGTAATTCCATTATAGAGAAATTGTACGGCAAATAAAGTTTTTCCCGTTCCTGATGTGCCGCTGACTAGGGTGGTTCTGCCGATGGGCATTCCGCCGTGACTGATGTCATCAAAACCCTCAATCATCGTGCGAATTTTTTCAACTCCTGCCGTTACCAATCCTTCTCGTTTAACCGTTTGACTAATTTCATTCATGTCGATTTTTGTCAACTCTCAGTATTCTTTAGTTGTCACTCATTAACCGCCGATCATGAGTCTTTGTACCCAGCTTTTAGTTTTGGCTCTTGCTCAATAACTAATGACTGCTGAATGCTGACTAATGACCCCGCCCAAAAACCGATACCGTGCCACGTACTCCTGTCGTGGAAAGATAAAAATTTTAGACTTTTGTGCCACATCCCAGATTCATCTGTGGAGTAAATCTCAAATCTAAAATCGTTCGACGCTCGCGCGACTCGACGCTTCGACGCTCGCGCTCGCCGAACGTTTCACGCCCAACCGAAGTCTCAAATCTAAAATCGACTGACTCTTACCTGATTATCTTATGAATTCAGGTCTTCTTCGCGAAGTTCTTCATAGAGCAAATCTAATCCTATCAGAACTTTCTCACGATCGGACAAATCGCCAATAATTTTTCGCACCGGCGGCGGCAGGATTTTGGCCAGCGTCGGGGTTGCCAATATTTTGTCCTCTTCTGCTAGCTGAGGGTTTTTGAGAACATCTATGACTTTCAGCGCGTAGACACCTTGAAATTCTTGTTCTAGGATGTCCTTTAGGGTTTTCAAAGCTCGGACTGAGTTGGGAGTATTCCCCGCAACGTATAGCTTCAGAACGTAGGTTTTCTTCAGAGGACTCATGAACTTTTTTAAATGTTGAGTATTAGTTGTCAGATGTTAGTTGTAGTTGTTATTTGTCTTAAATCCGCTGTTCTTTGTTATTTTATAATAATTTCAGCCTAGCGCTCGCGCGACCGTTTGTCGGCTCCTTTATTTTTTGTTAGATTCTACCTTCTACCTTTTCTTTCTTCAATTATGCCGAATCCCTTCTACATTCTACCTTGAGATGTCTCTTTCGGAATCGATCGCCGATACATTTCGCACATATGAGCGATCGCGTCAATCAGAGTCAAGCGGTAATCGAGCAATATTTCCTCGCTGCGCCCTTCTATTTTTAGCTGTTTAGCAAACTCGTCCATCAATTCCATGTGAATTTCCACAATTTGAGTCACGGGAACGTCAGCAAAAAAAGCCAAATTCACAAATTCATCTATTTGATTGTTGACCGCAGTATCTTGAGAAAAATAATTCAAAACGATGTCGCGATAACTTGACTTGAGTTGCTCCAAAAACTTTTGCTTCTCGGTTGCCGACAGATTTTTCAAAAAAATCTGGGAATTTCTTTTATAATACACACCTAAGTATCCTAATCGCTCCCGTAATTTTTCCGCCAGCCGCCGCTGCTGTCGGCTGAGCAAACTTTGAGCAGTCAATTGGGCTGTCGCATCGACCGTTACGGATTGGTAGTTGACAGGAACCGGAGTTGAAAGCTTCAGAAATTGTGCGATCGCCCGATCGATACCGGCAGCTATGGAGCTCGATCGATCGATTGCCAGTTGCACCTCAGCAGGGTGATAAAAAAAAGCACAGCTTTCGTCTTGACTCTGGTTGGCGGTACTGGCTGCGGCCTCAAAACCATCTGAATAGGGTGCTTCGGATCTTCCATCTACGTGCGCGTGAGCCGAAAAAATCACAGCAGGCAAAAAGATCGATCGTTCTTGCAGCTTGCCCAGAAGCGATCGCAGATCCCCATCCACCTCCAAAACCAAACAATCAAGGTGATAATTGTGCTTAAGGAACCCCAAAAGCTCCACTGCCGACTTAATGTGCGTTAAAGCATAGCGTTCGCCTCTCAAAAGCTCGATCGCAGAGGCTGCGATTTCCTCAGAGCGGACAAAAATACCGATAGACAGTTGAGGAAGCAAAGCTGTAGGTGCACCACCTAAGTTGCCTGAAAGTGCTGGATCGCTCAGAGTTGATATCTCCTTTACAAAAAACTTAACATTTTAACAATCATCTCAACATTTATTTTAACCAATCTTAACCGCAAAATAAGTGATGTGCTTCTACCAGAGGAAGAATCAAAGTGTACTCCTTGGTGTTGGTGTCAAGCACCCTGAGCGTGATTTCTGCAATTAAGCTTAAGCCTTAAAATAATTGCTAGTCGCCTCAAATCAGGCGTAGGCATCGAACTCCCCCGTCTCGGTGCGGATACCGAGCCTGATAGCGAACTGATATAAAACAAATAAGATACAGAAATTCGCAGCTACATTGAGCATCAAAAATATTACTGCTCTCCCGAGCAGACTCTCAGGTTTGTTATGCCACTCACCACCCCCAGTCTCAAAAATTTTATCGAGCCAGTGCCGCTGTGCCTCCAAACGGGTGCGCTAGAATCGCTGCAGTCAATTTTCAGCTCCTGCAACTGCGATCGAGTCGCTGTAGTCAACGAACAGCTACAGCCGCTGGGATTAGTTTACCTCCGCAGCCTTTGGGCCCGCGCGGCCGATCGCACAAACGACGGGCAGCAACCTTTGTCAGAAAGCCCGATCGCGATCGAACCAGTCAGGGCATTACCTGCTGCTATGAGCGTCAGCGAATTCTGGCAGTACCTGCAAACAGACGAACTGAACACCCCAGCCCGGCCCAACCGTCAAACCGCAGGCATTTCATCAAACAACCCGATCGCCCTCACAGATGCCAGTGGTCAATTTTTAGGAATGCTAGACAGCCTGAGCCTGCTGCAATTCGCCGCACTCAACAGCAGCTCGCTCTGCAGCCTCACAGAGCAGGGAACAGCAGTCAAAGAAATCGAATTAAAAAAACCAATTTCCGAAGCCATCGCCACGGCCCTAGGCGCTCAAGTGCGCTTTCTAGAAGCAGGATTGAAACCTTCGGAAAACCTGAACTCCCTAGTGGAACTGTTGGAAAAACTGCCCCTGCCCCTGAGATTGCAAACCCCTACCGCACAAATAGTCAGCCAAAACGCAGCGTGGCGGATTTTGCTGGGAGCAGGCCCAGAACCAGTTCCAGAACCAGCAGCAAATTTGGGTAAACACTCGCCCCGCAAACCAAGCAATTTAACAAGCGAATACAAGAGCGTGCAGTTTGAGGCCATCACCAAAGACTGCAGGAGCCTAGTAGGAGCAAGTAGATCGGGCGATTCCCTGCGGGATAGCTTCGCCGCGCGTGATTCAACAGCAGCCACCAGTTGCCCGCTGCCCTTGTACGCTGCAGCCTCCCCCTCAACATTAACCGCTCCAGCTTGGTGTCCCATGGCCGGCAAACCAGACACCTACATTTGCGAGTGCCCCGTACAAAAAGGGCAAGAACGGATCTGGCAATTTGTCAAACAGCCGCTCTCAGACCAGCTAATTTTAGTAATGGGACAAGATGTCACGGAAGAACATTTAGTCGCCAAAGAACTAGCAGCGAAAAACGCAGATTTAATCCACCTCAACCGACTAAAAGACGAATTTTTATCCTGCATCAGCCACGAACTAAAAACCCCACTCACCGCCGTCCTCGGTTTGTCCAGCCTCCTCAAAGATAAATTGATCGGAGAACTCAACGATCGCCAAACACGCTACGCCAAACTAATCCATAAAAGCGGGCGGCATTTGATGACAATTGTTAACGATATATTAGACTTGACCCGGATGGAAACCGGGCAGCTAGAACTAATTCCCGAAGCAGTCGAAATAGCATCAACCTGCCAAAGAGCCTTTGAACAAGCAAAACAACTGCAACAGCAAGAAGAAAAAAACCCTCCCGCCCCCAGCAAAACTGACGGTACAGCCAACGCAGAACCCTCCGCCCAAATTGAATTTACACTCGAAATAGAACCGGGACTGAGCCACTTAATTGCCGACGAACTGCGACTGCGGCAAATGCTGGTTAACCTCCTTTCCAATGCCCTAAAATTCACCGAACTCGGTGGCAAAATCGGATTGAAAGTAAATGTTTGGGAAGGCTGGATCGCATTCACAGTTTGGGACACTGGCATCGGCATCCCCGCCGACAAACAGCACCTAATCTTTCAGAAATTCCAACAGCTAGAAAGCCCCCTCACCAGGCGCTTTCAAGGAACCGGACTGGGACTGGTACTAACTCAACGCCTAGCTCGGCTCCACGGCGGAGACGTTTCGTTTATTTCCTCCGAAAACCAAGGCTCTCAATTTACCCTGCTGCTGCCACCAACTCCTCCGGGAAACAACAGTGAAGAAGTCTCGACACCGGGAACCGCTGAGGAAGAATTATTAAAACCCCAATATCCGATTCTGACCGCCCATTCTCGCTCTCGTTTAGTATTAATAGTCGAAGCAGTTCCCAAATATATCGAAGATTTAACCAACGTCATCTCAGGTTTGGGCTACCAAGTAATAGTCGCCCGTTCCGGCACCGAAGCGTTGGAAAAAGCCCGCAGGTTCAGTCCCGAAGCGATTTTCCTCAACCCGCTGCTGCCGCTGCTGTCCGGTTGGGACGTGCTGACGCTGCTCAAGAGTGACCCGGATACCCGATCGATTCCGGCGATCGTCACGGCCACCAGAGGCGAAAAAGAACGGGCCAGTGTCAACAGAGCCGAAGGCTTTTTGAGCTTGCCGGTGGAAGAACCCGCTTTGCGGAGGCTGCTGGCAGACTTGATCGGTCACAGTAATGCCAGTACCAGCAAAGTGAGGAGTTCTTTAACCGTATTGTGGCTCAGCCCGCAAAACAGTTCCTCTCAAGGTTCCGCTTTACTGCTCAACCCCAACTACTGCCGGGTTTTAGAAGCAGACGACCTCGACCAAGCAGAACTCGTGGCCCGAATTTGGCGACCCGACGCGATCGTCTTGGATGGTACAAGTCAACTGCAAAACCCCTTAGCTTTTATCGAACAGTTAAGTCGGTCTCGCAATTTGGGTTCTCTCCCCTTGGTGACTTTAGACCCTCGAACTACCCAACTGGCAAATCAAGTCAAAGGATTGTCGGTATTTCCCTGTTTAGCCACTAGCAGTCCCGACGACAGTGAAACTTCACCAACCGGGTTAATGCCAAGTGCTTTGTGGCAAGTGATTCAAGTTGCTGCGGGCATGAGTTGGAAGCCCAGCATTTTATTTGCCGACATTTCGACTTTACCGGATTTGCACTCCTCTTCTGGGGGGAACCCGACGGGAGAATTGGAACATTGCGCTCGATCGACCGCGGCCGAGATTCCCCTCCCCAATTCCCAGTTTTCTACTCCCAACTTTCAAGCTTTGATTCAGTACGTCCACACCGCAGGATTTCGAGGGTCGATCGCTCCCTTTTGGACAGAAGTTTTGCAGCAGTTGCAATATCAAAGCGTTGACTTAGTTTTGCTGTGTTTGCGAGATGCGCCCTCAGAATCAACCGCTATGCTGCAGGCGCTATCGAACTTGCGCCAAATGGCAGTAAAACTGCCAATTTTAGTCTGGGATTATCGGTCTGCTGTAAATTCGGAATCCGAGGCGATCGACTTTCTCCTGCAAGAAGTATCTGCCAAAATTTTGCCTTCTTCCTTATCTGCAGCACAATTGTTAGACAAAATTCAACAGGCTTTATTAACTCACTCAAGTTCTTGAAAATGAAGGATTTACCAGGTTTGTAGTGCGGAATTAACTCGTTTATAAATCAGTAAAAATAAACTATTATTATGAGCTAAAACATAATTTTGTAGAGCTTTAACTGACAACCGCGAAGCCTTATTTATTAACTGATTCAAGTTGCTAATAACTCAGAAGTTTGCCTAGTGGTAGTGAGGTAATCAGTCGTGTCTAAAACAGTGAATAAAAACGACAAGCCTGAATGTAAACATAATTTGAGAAATATTTAAATGAAAACCCCGAAGTGTGCCGAGTCAAGAAGCAATATCAAAACTCAAAAATATGAGTTATTATAGGCGATCGAGAAACCCTTATATTTTTTTCTGGGGCTGTACAGTGCCTAATCGCATTCCTTTACTATCTCTGGTGCTCGCACTCGGTTTGTGGACAATGCCCAAACCAGTTGTCGCACAGGCACTCCTGCCTTACACCCTGCAAATCGACTCAGCCCAGCTCGACCAAACGGCCTTGAGCCTTGCAGAAGAAGCCGTCCAGCTAGCCAGACTGCAGCAGTACCAACTAGCGGTACCTAGAGCCGAACTCGCCACACAGTTAGCCCCCAAAAATGCTCAAACTTGGACTTTGTTAGGTAGCTTGTACCTTCAAGTCGAGCAGTTTGACAAAGGCATTGAAGCTTTGGGACAAGCTCAATCTCTGTCACCAGAAAATCCATCAATTAAATTTGTCTTGGGAGAAGCTTACTTTCGGAAAGCGAACTACGAGAAAGCAGTTGAATATTTGCAAGCAGGATTAAAACTCAAACCAGACACTCCAGGTGCATTATTTGATTTAGGCAATGCTTTTTATAAGCTGAAGCGGTTTGATCAGGCGATCGCCCAATATGAAAAAGCCTTTGCTTTAGAAAAAAACCTGTGGCCTGCTGTCAACAATATCGGATTAGTCAAATACGAAATGGGAGATGCCAATGGCGCTATCAAACGCTGGGAACAGGCGATCGCGATCGACGACAAAGCAGCAGAAGCAATGCTAGCTCTAGCAGTAGCATTCTACACCAAAGGTGACAAAGAAAAAGGATTAGCGATGGGAGAAGCAGCTCTGAAACTTGACAAACGCTATGCTACCGTAGAATATCTCAAAGAAAACCTCTGGGGCGATCGTTTAATCGCAGATACCCAAAAGTTGCTAGCCACTCCTGAAATGAAAGCAGCACTGACTAAAATTCAAGACGCGCCACCCCCTCCCCAACTGTCGCCTTAATTGTAGTTAAGTTTGTAGTGAGGACTTCAGTCCTCAAAGCCTTTTTTAACTGATAACCAACTATATTATTCAGGAGTAAAACCAAAAAATAGTTGAATACTTTATGGGTAGCGTTAAGGTGCGCGCACAGCGCACCCTACAGATACAGTTGTTGCGTAAGTTTTATTATTGCCACGAAGCAGTCGCTGTCTTCAATTCTCCAATCTAAAATCTAAAATCTAAAATCTAAAATCGCATGACCCCACTAAGCTGGACAGAATTAGAAGCCCTTACAGACTTTCAAGTCGATCGCACAAACGGCCCCACCAACGCTCAATCCCGCTTGCGCCTGTTTGGTAAAACCGAATCCGATGTGCGAGTCATCCTGTACCGCGATAACCATGCTTGGTGTCCCTACTGCCAAAAAATCTGGTTGTGGCTGGAAGAAAAACAAATCCCCTACCGCATTGAGAAAGTTACTATGTTCTGCTATGGGGAAAAAGAAAGCTGGTACAAGCGCAAAGTGCCATCGGGAATGCTACCGGCGATCGAACTAGACGGCCGCATCATCACCGAAAGCGATGACATTTTAATCGCCCTCGAACGAGTCTACGGCCCCTTGGGTTTGGGCATGGAAAACCCGGCAGTAATACCCATGCGGCGGTTAGAGCGACTGCTATTTAGAGCCTGGTGCTCTTGGCTGTGCTACCCAGCAAGTTCAGCCAAAGTAGAACAGCACAACCGCAACCAATTTATCAGCGTCGTCGCCCAGGTAGAAAAGGCCCTGGCTAGCACTCCGGGGCCTTATTTCCTCGATGAATTTGGCACTGCAGATGTCATCTTTACGCCTTACGTCGAACGGATGAATGCCAGTCTTTACTACTACAAAGGCTACTCGATGCGGGAAGAAAACCCGCGCTTTGCTGACTGGTTTGCGGCGATGGAAACCCGCCCTACCTATCGCGGCACTCAGAGCGATTTTCACACCCACGTCCACGATTTACCACCTCAGATGGGCGGGTGTTATGAAAACGGCGAACCTCAGATGCTACTCAATAAAGCCCGCGTGGATAATGGGCCTTGGGCTGGACTGCCGGATGTGATGTATCCAGAACCGGAAACCTCCCGCGCTGAAGCACTTCATCGCGTCATTAAGCACCACCGCAACATCGTTCGAGTCAATCCTGCTGATGACAACTTATTTGATGAGGCTTTGCGTTGTGCTTTAACTTTGATGATGACTGGCGAAGTTTGTACGCCGCCGGCTGGTTCTGATGCGGCTTTGCGGTATTTGCGCGATCGGGTGAATGTGCCCCGGGATATGTCGATCTACGCGGCCAAGCGGCTGAGGGAAGCCTTGGAGGAAACGGCGGCTTTGGTGGGTGATGGCCAAGGTTCTCCGATTCTGCTGAAGCATCGGCGAGATCAAGATCCGGCTAATTTTGTGTAGGGGGCGATCGGAATCAGACGGAATGGGCGTTGCTGCTGCTCTACTTCATAAGTTTGCTATCTGCTCGATATTTCTGCTACCATTGGTAGTATTAAAAGTGGCATAAATAATATGAAAGTATCTATCTCTTTGCCAGATGAGCTAGTGCGTTACATTGACGATCGTGTAGAAAATCGCAGTCGGCTAATTGAGCTTTTATTGCAAGCGTGGCGCAAACAACAAGAACAGCAGGCAATGGTAGAAGCCTGTTTATTGCTGGATGAACTGAGCGATCAATTAACCGATGAGGATGAAGCATGGCAGCAAGCAGCGATTACCGACTGGGAAGCATCTGGCTCGTGAATTTCGATCCCTCAGTTGGTACAGAAATCCGCAAGACTCGACCAGCAGTAATTATTTCAGGAACTGCTTTTAATCAACGCAGCAAGGTAACTGTTCTACCCATCACTTCTGCTGTTCCCAACGAGGGTTTACGAGCTGTTGTTTTGCCTGTGATTCCTTCGACTCTCAATGGTCTGAGTACCGAGAGTTTTATCGTGTGCGTCGATCCGATGACGTTTGATAAACGCAGACTTGTGCGCTGTCTTGGGCAATTGGAGTTGCAACAAATACAAGAAATTCAACTGATTTTAGCTCGATATTTAGAACTTTAAGAGTAGGGGAAGGCCAAAGCTGGAGGGTTAAAAATATAGCATCAAGTAATCAAGGATTTCTGGATAGTTGAAATATTTTCCTAGATTTCGCCATTTGGCATCGGTTGGTAGCATGGCTAGTGATTACTTTTTAGAGCCCGATCGCCCCTGAAATTAACCCTTAGTAGTGGCGGTATAGCGATCGCTTAGTTTTTGGAGTGTCATATTTTCTTTGATCTCATCATGGGGAATTAAGACATATTTCCAAGGTTTGCCACCGTGCTTTAGCATATAGTCCGAAGCATATTGACACCATTGAACTGCGACATCTTTCTTAGCAAGCACTTGAGGATTGTCAATTTCATTTCGAGCTTTTGGTTCCAGCATATAGATAACTTCTTCTGTTTCAGCCACAAAATCTGGTTGATATTCTGAATATTTTCCATGCCATTTGTAATAAAGCTGAAATTGTCCTTTTGCGGGTTTAAACCATTTGATTGCATCCCGTTCTAAAATCAGTGCTAGTATTCTTTCTGCTTCCGATTCAAATTTCTGTTCTCGATAGAGGCATTTGGAGAAGCCTGTAAACAGATATTTGGACATATTGCTTTTGTCTCGTGGCGAAGATTGATAATCAAGGCAATTCTTAGCATTTTTAGTGTAGGCGCTCTCTTTTAGGGCTGTAAAGCCTTTACTGATTTCGACTTCATAACCTGTTGTTTCTTCCCAGAAATTTGGCTGCATTTCGCTATGGACAAAATTGGCAATTTCCCTTTGGTAAAAGCGTAAAACTTTGTGTGTATCTTCTTCGGATAAGTAGGTCATAAAATGACTAAGAACTTGACCCGCAAGGTCATAGAGTAAATCAGCGTGTTCGTCATAGGCAATATCATCGAAGTTGACTAAATTTTTGACAATATAGTTTTCTAGCCGTGATTCTTCAAAGTTTTCTTTGATAATTCCCATAAATTCAACTTTATTCGTTGTTAGCGATTGAATGTGTAATTCTTCTTGGGAGGGAACGGGATAATTTAAGCCTGTGATATCTAGGGCAAAAGACCTGAAACCCGATCGCACTTGCCCTTTAGGAATAACAAGAATCTTAGGAATATTGATGGTTTGCTGGATAACTAAATTCGTTGTTTTCGCAACGATCGCTTCAATATCTGGAGGTGCTATTATACCTTCAAGTTCCATTTGTGCGGGTTGATATTCTCTAGCTACGGCTTCGCGCACCCTTCCCTGAACTTTTGGGGATGCAAGATGGGCGGTGGTTGGGACTTCTTCGGGGCGGCTTTCAAGCTTTAGGATTTCTTGGTATGTAAGCTGTGCAATCTTTTGTTCTATAGGTGATTGAAATAGGGATTGTTGAATATTTTGGGGTTCTGTTGCAGGTAAATTATCAGGTAAATTAATGGGTTGTTCGGGGTGAAGTCCTAGATTTTGGGCTAGTTGCGATCGGGAAATTACTGTTTGTGTCTTTTGCTGTAAGTCTTCATCTGTGAGGATAATTTGTTTCAGGCGGATTTGGGATTCTGGGCGCTTTGCTTCATCGACAATTTCTTGGAATTTGTCATGGGCGACGATATTTAGGCGATCGACAATTTCTACACCTGTACGCATTCCATAGGGCAAACGCAAGCCCCTTCCAATAGATTGCTCGATCAGGATTTTAGAATTTGCGGCTCTCAGAGGGACAATTGTATAGAGGTTGGTGACATCCCAACCTTCTTTGAGCATATTTACATGGATAACTATTTCAGTAGGTTCATCGGTATGTTCTACTTTGAGCAATCGCTCTACCATTTCATCTTCTTGAGCGCCCGTTTTACTAGAATCAACTTGAATAACTTTATGTTTATAATTTCCTTCGGAAAACTCATCAGATTGAATGAGTTCCATGAGTTTTGAGGCGTGGGTAGTGTCACGGGCAATCACTAACAGAAAGGGTTTAACAATTTGTTTTCCAGTTTGAATAGCATAGGTTTCTAATTCAGCTTTAATATTTTCATGGAGATAGATGCCGTCTTCTAGTTTAAGACGCTCGATCGCGTCTGGTGACATTGCCCTAGGGTTAAAATCTTTGCGGGTGACGACTGCTGGATCTTTAATAAATCCATCGGTTATGGCACGTCCGAGGGGATAGTCATAGATGACATTTTTGAAAGCTACTGAACCTTTATTGGTTTCGATAAAGGGTGTGGCGGTAAGTTCTAGCCCTATTAATGGTTTTAATTCGTTAATAGCGCGAACTCCTGCTGATGCGCGATATCGGTGCGATTCATCCATTAGAATTACGAGGTCTTTTAATTGAGACAGGTAATCAAAATAGCTTTCGCCAATATATTCGGATAGTCGTTTGATTTTGGGGCTTTTACCGCCGCGTACTTCTGAGTTAATTTTTGAGATATTGAAAATATTAATTTTGCATGAAATTTGTTGATCTAAGATCGTTCGCGCATTCATTTCATAGTTGTCACCTGTGATGATGACTGGTGGAGAGAGCGCAAATTCAGAGATACCCGTAAATACATACTTTGAGGTGTTGGGCGTGAAATCGGTAATTAGTTTGTTATAAATGGTCAGGTTTGGGGCAAGGATAAAGAAGTTTTTAATGTTATATGCTAGGTATAAGTAACTAATAAAAGCGCCCATGAGTCGAGTTTTACCAACACCTGTGGCTAGGGCAAAACATAGGGATGGAAAGTCGCGCTCGAAGTCAGTAAACGTTGGGAATTCTTTTTTGATGGCAACTAAACTTGTTTCTCTATCTATGATGTCTGGGAGGGATAAGAGTTTACAAATGCGATCGATAATTTCTAATGATTGGCGCTGGGGATGGCGCAGACTGAGACGATTAGAAATATTATTAACCAGTTTATTTATCATAGGTATCCATGTCAAATAGTGTTAGTTGTCCGAACTTTGGAGGTGCTTTTGGCAAGTTTTCAATTTTGAGGCTGTAATCGTCATGTCCCCATTCACACCGTGAAAGGATTTGTTTAGGAATTTTTTTAACGGTGAGGTTTGGGAAGATGTCGGTTTGACCTCGAAAGGCGCTACATAAAACAAGTAGGGTGCGCTCTTGTCCTACTTCGTCTGCAAGTTTGGATAGTTGTTCGTGACTAAGATTTTGGGTGGTGACATAGATAAAGTCACTTTCGGTGGAGTAGCCATGTTGCCAATAGAAGGTATCTGATGGTGCGTAAGTGAAACCTTCGATTTTGCAGAGTGCTTCGGCAAGCATCGCGGCGTTATAGGTTTTGTTGATAACCCAATTATCCCATTTGTCTTTTTCTAGTAGGGATGGTGCAAGACGATAGTACCGAAACCCACCGCCGCCTTTCCAGTTAAATGCTTTGCTAATTCCACCTATATCTTCGCCATCAATTACTTTTTTGAGTCGGGGAATGATATGGGTATGACAATGTTCGCCGAGTTCAATCATAATCCAGCGTCTTCCCATTTTCTGCGCTACTGCGCCTGTTGTTCCTGATCCGGCAAATGAATCAAGAACAATATCTTTGGGATTAGTGGCAAGTTGAAGAATACGTTCTAGTAGCTTTTCAGGTTTAGGAGTTGAAAAGGGTTCTTGTGAATTAAGTTGCAACTGCTCTCGTTTAGCGTCTTGATTATGACCCACTTCTTCCCATGTCCATATTGTTTGTGGTACTCCTCCTTTGTCAGAAACCGCACTTAATAATCTCTTGAAGCGAGGTACAGAGTTTTTTCCTTCTACTCCCCAATACACTAAGCCCTGTTGTTCATTATCTTCATGTCTCTCACGCGAATATCTCCATACTGCCGTTTTCTTAGGGAGAATAATTTCACCAGTATTTGGATTAGTGATTGGATAGTATAGATTAGGACGCTCATCAATAGATTTGTTACAAGTATAATTGTCTGATTGCCAAGCACCACGAGGATCATTGTCAGGGTTTTTGTATGCTGAGTTTGATTTTTCAGTTCGAGGAAGTCTATTGGGTTTCCAAGAGGTTTTAAGTTTTGCATAAACTAAAATGTGGTCATGATCGTTACTGAACCATAGTGAATCATTCGATGCCGCATACTTCTTCTGCCAGACTACATTCGCAACAAAATTTACGCGCCCAAAAATCTCATCACAAATCACCTTCAGATAATGCGCTTCATTATCATCAATTGTGATCCATAAAGAACCATCATTCGACAATAGATTACGCAAAATCTCTAAACGATCGCGCATTAAACCAAGCCAAAGAGAATGTTCAATTCCATCATCATAATGTTCAAAAGCTGATCCTGTATTATATGGCGGATCGATAAAAACACACTTAACTTTTCCTGTAAACTCTGACTCCAAAGCCTTGAGAGCCAACAAATTATCCCCAAAAATTAAGCGATTATCAAAAATATCATTTTCACTCACCTGATGAGCAGCATGATAAGATATTTCTGGATCTTCCAGCAAAATTCGCGGCTCCAGCTTGGGGCGAATATCCTTACCAATCCAGGTTAATTCTAGTCTCGGCTTCTTATTCATAATTAATATCTATCTCACAAGTTAAACTGTAGGTATATTCGGATTTTAAGCCTGAGCATCCCTGCGATCTAACTCCTGCATCACTTCACTCGTTAAAGGCATAACATCTGTGATATTCCTAAAAATAGCAAGATATCCCTTATTGTCACTAGCAAAGTTCGATTCAGCAACAGTGTAAACAACCTCAGCAAGCTCTAACCCAATTCGTGAAAGTTGCATTTTATCATATTCAGACAAATAAAGTTCATGCTTATTGAGCAAAGGTTTATAGCGTCTTGCAAGAATATCTAGAATAAAAAATCTACCGTGCTTATAAAACTTCTTTTGTTGACCTGTTGCAGCATTTTCTGAAGCCGAAAAAATTTCATCCAGATATTGAAAGATTCGCACATAACGACAAAGCGTAACTCCTGAAATCCCATCACTAAACAATATATCATAATAACGCTTATAAAGCTGACTAATTTCTCTCTTTGCTGCAACCACTATTTCCGTATCACCGCTAAAACAAGCAAGGGCAACTGCCGCCTGTTCAATCGTAATCGCATCCTGACTCCGCTCCGCCGATGGTCGATATTCATAAACAATATTCGATACCATACATTCCTGTCGCAAACGTTCTTGATTGGAATCTAACGCGGCAAAATAAACATCGCGCACAGCATTTTGCGTATTTCTTGCCCCAGTAATTTTTTCGCCAATATTATCAGTCTCCGTCCCCACTTCAATAATTGTAACTAATAACTTTGCATCAGCAGATATTGAGCCACTAACCTGATAAACAGAAGCGATAGCTCCTACCGTTTGCGCGCCATTTACGACGAAAAAATCTTTTAAAGTAAATTGAGTTGATTCCTGTTTATGTCCTGATGGCAGACTAATTAGCGAACAAGTAATCGTCAGACCATTGTTGAGATAAAATAGTTCAGATGGTTGCTCTTTGACAGTTTCCGCAATCGCTAAGTTAACATCCTCTGCACCTAGGTAATAACGGATATTTTTCTCAAAAAGCGACTTATTATGCTGTTGATATAAAGATGCCAGTTCCGAAGCCTTAACCAATCCATAAAATGCCCTACGTGGCTGATCTAAACAATGCCAGTTTTCCAAGGTCAAGACTACATCAACAGGGGCAATCGCTTGTTTTGCGGTCAACCAACCATGTGTTATGCTAATATTTAAATCTTGCCATTCAAAACGTTGATCGAACTGATTCAGTTCACTTTTTAATTGATTAAGATCCGTAATCACATGAGAACTCAGGCTTTCATCAAGATATATATTACAGCCAACTATTTTTACCCCGTTAGTATTTAAAGCATCTTCAACATCTTGCTGCAACCGCGCAAAGCCATCATTAAATTTCTGAAAACGTTGATGGACTAAATCTCTAATCCCATCACAAAATTTTTTATTATCACCCATATTCGGAGCATTCCCCGCCTTAGCCTGTACCAACAAAAGCAATTTTTTCATCAGATCGAAATAAATGGCATCAATCCCATTGTCATTTTCCCCATTGACTATTGAGTTAGCCGCTTGAGCAGGGGTAAGATCGGCAAGATTGGCGATCGCAAATGCAGCCAAAGAACGGCTCAATCGATTTTTTTCATGTTGCTCTGGTGTCCAGTTCCTCTGAAGCGGCGCGGTCATTTGAAAATAATCCTGCTTTAGTACCTCAATGATTTGAGCCTTTTTGGCATGGGTATTCGGCTTAGGCATTGAGCGATCGTTAATATTTTAATTTTTTCTAGGAGCGGTAAAAAGTTAAGCTTAAAAACTTAACTTTTTACTCACTAATATCTAAGCAACCTCTACAAACACACCGCTGCGAGCAAACTCCTCTTCTTCAGGACTAAAGACTGGAGCTTGATCCACAAGGTCAGGATCAAAGTAATATGTCTCTTGTAGAAATTGTCCGGTGACGATCGCCTCCTCCAACTCCTTGATGTAATCTTGGGCAACTAAACAGGCCTCCTTGATGCCTTCCTCATCGCGCTTATCCAACAGCTTTTGCAAAGTTGCTCTCACCCCTGTCAGTCGTGCCGCGGGCTTGAGCATACCGTAGAGGCGGTACATCCGATCGGTGGCAATGCTAATGTGTTTGAGGGCTTTGGCTCGTGCTAGCTCAGAGTCAATGCTGGGCCAATAACGAGTGGTATAAAATGCTTTCTCATCCTTGTGATACCACTCCTCCGATCGCGCAATTGATGAGGAGACAGTATTGTGCAACTTCCAGAAGAATAAGCGCAGGGAAGCGCCATCTACTACGGTCGATAACTTCGCCTCCATTGATACCTCAAAGTCATTCAGACGCGGGTCGCGCCCAAGCACGAGGTACTCTACAGGGTACATTTCCACCTCTTTATTCTGCACCACGTAGGCGTTGAGGTGGTGGCGGCAGTAGGGGCAGGGATACATAGTGGCAAACAGCTTGAAGAAGTCCTTGAAGATTGCCACCAGAGTTTTTTGCTGTTGGGGGGTCTTGGTAGAGACGATTTCAGCCGTAGTGTGGAAGAAACGCCACACCGCAGGGCCAATATAGTAAGGGAAGCTGACGCGCATTTGTGAATTCTTTATTTCACTGCGATCGATATAAACGTCAATGAACGATACATATTGCGAGAGTTCCCCAGACTCGCGCCCAAACTCCAAGCGTTCCCGCCGTTTCTGTACCCCATTCAGGTAGTTGTGCGTCAAGCGCCATGCCTGTTGAAGCATCAACTTCTGTTTTGGAGCGCATTTGGGAAAGCTTTCTACAACATCCGCCCCATAGCGCCCAAATTCCCCTGACGCCTTGGTAGCTTCGTACCACTGGTTTAAAGCCACTTCGTCAGGCACCGTGTTCAAGGGGATGTCTGCTGCTGTGCTGACGCTGAAGGCAGCCAAAAGCTTCGGCATAAAGTCTTCATACCAATATGCCACTGGCATCATCGCACCATCGATTTCCTCTGAGGCATCCGAGAGGATGACGCGGTTCCACTTCTTCAGGTACTCTTTGGGATCTCCTTCAGATTTGGCTGGTGGCGGTGCCATTTCCTCACTCAGTTCCATTTTTCTCAATCGGTTGAGTTCGTTGACGGCAAGCACGCCCTCGGCGATGTCCCGCAAGTTAAGACTTTTCTTCTTGATGGTGATGGCAAACTCCACTCCCGCCGCAAACTTTTCCTTGGCAGTTGCAGACTTACCCCGCGCCTCCAACATGGCTTTTTGTTCAGCCAACATTTCTGGAGTTTTTTCTATAGTCTTCCAGTTTTTGATGCGATCTTGCAGTCGGGCATATTCATCTTCGATCGACTTCACTACTGCATCCAGTAAAGGGTTGCACGCCGACTCTACTACACCCAATCCTTTATAAAGCGCGATCGCAGTCCTGACAAATTGCACAAAATCAACGATTCTGTATGGCAAGTTTCTCACGCGCAGGTGAGTCTCGTGGTTTGCGGAAAAACTCTCGCGGAAACTGCGGTAGGCTGCTCCCTGGATCAGACGAAACAAACCAATCTGCATCTGCAAGCGGGAGGTACCGCGCTTGCTCTCAGCTTGTGGGTGTTGCGCGAGTAGTTCTTTTAGCCGCGCTATTTCTGGATTGCTATCGGTGGGTGCTTCTTGTAAATTAGGTTCAATAGTGGCAGAAGCTGCCTCATTGATAGCAGTTGCTGTAGTTGCGATCGCAGCCGCTGTACTATCTGAAACCTCCGTTGTCTGTGTACTGACAATCGGAACCGGCGAGTCTTGATATCCTGTTGTGATCTCTGACTCATCGGGTACCAGTTTGCAGAATTCCTTAAAGTCAATTGAGGCATCGCCGTCATGATCTACCTCTTTAATGATCTCATCGAGTTCTTGCTCTGTCAGCCCAAACTGGCTCATCACGCCGTGCAGCTCGTCTCTGGTGATTTGACCGCTACCGTTTTCATCAAATACACTAAATGCCATTTTGAGACGACTCTGGCGATCGCCCTGCTGGGACACCATCAGCATTTTGAATTCCTCAAAATCGATACTGCCCGACAAGTCTACGTCCACTTCCTTGATCATGTCGCGCAACTCGGTTTCGTTAGGACTCTGGCCTAGCGATCGCATCACTTGACCCAGTTCTTCTGATGAAATAGCACCGCTCCCGTCCGCGTCAAATACTTTAAAAGCTTCCCATAACTTTACCACCTCTTCTTCAGTCATGGCTTTTTTTTCAAGCTGCACAGATGTCATCACTAAATCCTCCCTGATTTTTTTATTGGCTGTCTATTGATTAAGCTGTTCGGCATTTAAAAGACGATAGTAGGGTGCGTCAGTACAGAAGTGTTTCCCAAGTCCTGTAAGTGTTCACTCCTGACGCACCATACAAGCCTCGTTAGTGCTTTAAATGCTCCACAGCTTACGACCAATATACTTTAATTCCTGATGACTTACGCAACGATATTGTCAAATCCAAGGGGATTGCCGATATCTCCCACTTTGGCTTGTGACAGTTGATCTATCAGTTTGATATTACTCCCAGTAATTTTCCCAATCATCCTTAAAAACTTCCTGTAATCTCTGCATATACGCATCAGTCTTAATCTTCACCATCCACAGATTATTAGCATTGCGGCCTCCCTTGCACACAACACCTTCATCCACACCGTATTTTCCGTGGCGAATATCATCCATAAACTTGCCCGTCAGTTTGCCGCGATAAATCACTCGCGCAATATTTAATTTACCAAAATCCTGAATAAACCGATCGGGAACAACCATACCGCGATCGGTTTCCACATCAAAAAGCACCAATTGTTTGCGATCGTCCTTTTGGTGCATTCCCGCAAACGAGCTAGCACCAAAAAACTCTGTAAACACAGTAATTTCCGCACAGTGATACTGTTCATTTTCTCGAAAGATAGACTCTAACGGACTAGCAAAGTCTCTCTTAAATATTTCAGGTGCTGCTTCTAAACCTGGATGTGCAGCGTTAAATTCTGCAATTCCCATCTCATCCAAATCAAATCTACTGCGGCGCGTACCAAAAGCATACCAACCAAGTTCAACTTCCCAAACCCAATGCAAATTAGTACCATCGTACTTCTCGAAAGCTATACATTGTTCATGAGGGCAATTTTTACTATCGGGAATTTTGGGATAGGCAAGTTGAACTCGTGTCATATAGAGGAAGGAAGTTCGGCAACGGATTCTGTAACGGATGTAACGGATGTAACGGATGTAACGGATGTCAGTCCGAGGGAAGTCGGAAGAAGGAAGAAGGAAAGGGTTTCTAACAGTTTCCCCCCTTCCCCTTATTCCCTAAAAATCCCTCAATTGAGCAGTTTGAACCGCAAGTTCTTTAATCAGGACACCGCGGCGCACCTTCAGTTTTAGAATTTGACCGATTTTGCTGTTTTCCACCAAATTTTGCAACTGTTCGGGTTCAGTCACTCCCTCGCCGTCAATTTGAACGATGACATCTCCCTTGCGAATCCCTGCTTCCTCAGCAGGCGTATTTGGCACAACTCGCATCACTAACACCCCTTTCACTTCCGGCACAATTAAAGGAGCATTGGGGTCAGAATTATTCTCTCTGGCCATTTCAGGAGTCACAGCAATCATCTGAATCCCCAAAAACGGATGGCTGACTTGTTCTCCCTTGGCTAACTGCGCGTAGATGGCCTTGGCTTTGTCGATCGGAATCGCAAACCCAATACCCATTGCATCAGCTCGAATCGCCGTGTTGATGCCAATCACTTCTCCTCTGCTGTTTAACAGCGGGCCACCGGAATTGCCGGGATTGATGGCGGCGTCGGTTTGAATGAAATCGAGCCGCTTGTCGGGAATGCCGACGGCTGCACTGGATCGTTTGAGGGTGCTGATAATGCCCAAGGTGACGGTGTTGTCAAATCCCAGGGGGTTCCCCACGGCGATCGCCCAATCTCCCACTTTCACCGCGTCGGAATCTCCTAGCGTTGCCACGGGCAAGTTAACTTCCTTGGTATTAATTTTGACAACAGCCAAATCTGTTACTTCGTCAGTACCTTGCACTTCTCCTGGAAATGTCCTGCCGTCGTTTAAGGTGACAGTCACTCGATCGGCTTTGTCAACTACGTGAGCATTGGTTAAAACAATCCCGCTTTTGTCGATGATGAAGCCGGAACCTTGACCGCGTAAGCGTTCTTGTCTGGGGGTCATGCTGCGTAAATCTTCTCCCAAAAATCTGCGGAAGAATGGGTCTTCCATTAAGGGGTCGAGGTTGCGACTGACAGTGCGCTCGGTATCAATGCGGACAACTGCTGGCCCGACTCGATCGACAGCCGCTGTCACAAAACTTCCGGTATCCCCTGGGAGTTCAGGACTCCGCAGCGCTAACAGTTGCGGATTCGCGGCGGTGGCTGGGAAACTCTGGAACTGTAAGTTGGGCGGAGTGGTGCCATCAGCGGCAGCGGGTGCAGGAGTGATTGTTAACGCACTCAGGGCGATCGTCATTGCTAAAATTAGGGCGAACCAACGAGCACCGGTTCGAGGTGCGGGCCGAAAAAACTTAAATAGTCGCATAGCGTCAATCTTTGTTAGTCTGGGTTAGTCTGGTAAGGGTGTGCGATCGTGCGGACTCAATAATCTGCCACTATGAAGATCCTAAATATATTTTGACAGTTACAATACATGAGTCATGAGACCGCACCAACTCAACATATTCTGAATTCTAACTTTTTCTAACTTTTAAAATGGCCCTCGTAACCCCGATGATTATATCTGATACTTCTACTGACAAATCCTTGCCTTCAAATTCCCACCACCATCACGACGATGAATCAGTCCACCCTCACCATCACGATGAAGAATCCATGCGGCGGCTGGTAAATCGCTTGTCTCGGATTGAGGGACACGTCCGCGGCATTAAAACAATGGTGCAAGAAAACCGTCCCTGTCCCGAAGTTCTCGTGCAAGTTGCTGCAGTTCGAGGCGCGCTCGATCGCGTAGCGAGAATCATTCTTGACGAACACTTAACCGAGTGCATTGCCCGAGCCGCTAAAGAAGGTAATATCGATACGGAAATCGAAGAGTTGAAAGCGGCTTTGGATCGATTTTTGGCTTAGCCGCTGCCAATTTTCACATCCCTATCACCAAAGCTGCAAATTAGACAAAACTTCCAAGTTATGATTTCTGGCGCATTTTTTAAGCATCTTTCACAAACGCGGGAAAAGCATCAAATCTTCTCCCCTTCACCCCATTGCCACAACATACAATTTATATGCTCCGCAGTTTATGAGAGCGAGTTTTGTTAAAAAAGAATTAGTCCGGTTTGTCGTGATGACCAAGAATTTCAAAGGTGGTACTCGCCACGTAATTTATCCGTGGAATCAATCCAAAATCTCAAATCTAAAATCCTCAAGAAAGAGCATTTATCTCGCGCAAGTCAATCTAAAATCTAAAATCTAAAATCTAAAATCTAAAATCGATTGACGCAACTCCTCAAAAGCTTCAAAAGCTGACGGCAAACAATTAGATAATCGATGCTTAGGAATGAGAATTAAATAACTTGCACTCTTGAAAGTGGGATGGGCGTCCCGCCCGTCCAAAAAGGACGGGC
>NZ_JAUBTU010000179.1:0-3269 GCF_036705085.1 Microcoleus sp. B6-A1 | reverse complement strand
CTTCCACTCTTGAAAGTGGGACGGGCGGGACGCCCATCCCACAATAACAATTAAATTTGTAAGTTATTTAATTCGCGATCCTTAGTCAGTCCTGGACTCAAGAACATACCTCAAAAAATATTTAAATATTGTGACAGTTTCGTCCCGGACTATTTGTGTTTGACTTTACTTTTTTGAGGCTAGAGTTAACCCCCCCGATCGCCCTTTTGGTAAGGGAAATCGAGGGGGTTAACTGTTATTTGTCAAGTATCTGAGGATATTAAGCAGGGTTCGCTTCGGCTCGTCTTTGTAGCAGGCGGGCAATTTCAGCTTTTTCTACAAGTCCGACAAGGACACCATTTTCGCGAATGACGGGTAGTTCTTGTACTTTTAGCTGTTCCAGAAGGGTGACGACTTCGAGGAGGGATAATTCGGGTTTGACGGTTGTGGAAAATTCGATCGGCTTCAGGAGTTCTTTCACTAAAACTTCGGGCCAGCGTCCGGTAGGAATGGTTTTGAGGTCATCAAGGTCGATCGCCCCTACCAATTGTCCGGCATCATCTGTTGCCAGGAACCTGCGCCAGGTTTGAGTGCTACCGATCACGTAGTTGTTGGCAAATTCTCTGAGGGACAAGTCTTGGGAGACGATCGGGCTTTCGGGAGTCACAGCATCTGCGGCTGTCAAACCTGCCAGTTGATTTTGGACTGTGGCATATTGTGCCGATTGACCGGCATTTTGCAGTAAGAACCAACCGATTACTAGATTCCAAATATTGCCGAATACGCCTGTAGCAATGGCAATCCAACCAATTATTTGACCGACGCGGCTAGCAAAAATTACACCTTTGTAAGGGTTGCCAGTAATTTTCCAGACAATTGCTTTGAGGATGTTGCCGCCGTCGAGGGGCAAACCGGGAATTAAGTTAAATAAGGCTAAAACTAAGTTGATCGAAGCTAAAAGTCCGACGATGGCGCCTGCGGGGCCTGTGAGACCAGCACCGATGCCGATCGCTGTTAACAAACCGGATAAAAATAAGCTAACCAACGGGCCTGCAATTGCTACCCAAAATGCTTCGGCTGGGGTTTTGGATTCTCTTTCTAAATTAGCCAGTCCGCCAAACAGAAATAGCGAAATCGATTTCACGCCAATTCCCTGTTTAATGGCTACCCAACTGTGTCCTAATTCGTGGGCTAAGACGGAAGCAAATAACAGTAAGGCTGTGAATAATCCCAGCATCCAGGGCGCTACGGGGCCCAATGTGGGAAACAGGGCAGCTAGTGCGCCGCCGTACTGCCAGGTTACTAAACCCAGAACTAAAAACCAAGATGCGTTGACAAAGAAGGGAATCCCAAACAGGTTGCCGACGCGAAATGTACCGTTCATAATGGCTACCTCTGATTTTACGAAGGAGAGGTTTTTCTCTCTGTCTCCTTATCGTAACGAAAGGTAACGACGATGTTAATGCTTCCATTAGGGTGTTATCCGTCTGTGGAGGTTCGGTTTGCGGAATAATTACCGCCGGCTGCGGTTTGGCCCGCTAGGGGTTAAAAATCCTTATCTCAAAACGGAAGTTCTTGGTATGAGGCTTGAGGAGGATATCTGTTTTAGTTGTCTGTTTTAATTTTCAGCCGGTTTTAACTCAAATCTTGCACCTCTGTCATGAACAGGCAAGATGCCTGTTCCACGACAGATGGATTTTCTTTTTGCACCTCTGTCATGAACAGGCAAGATGCCTGTTCCACAACAGATGGATTTTCTTTTTGCACCTCTGTCATGAACAGGCAAGATGCCTGTTCCACAAAAATTAAATTTTCTTGTGGGGAGTAGGGGTTGGGCTTCTAGCCCGCCCATAAAAGCTTTATTGAGAATGGTGCAACATCTCAGTTTTAACCGAATGCAAGCTTTGAGACGGGGAATTAATTCCCGGCGGACTATTACACCTGTGGCAATATCTCAGTTTCAAGCAGG
This sequence comes from Microcoleus sp. B6-A1, assembly GCF_036705085.1. Classification (NCBI taxonomy): domain Bacteria; kingdom Bacillati; phylum Cyanobacteriota; class Cyanophyceae; order Oscillatoriales; family Microcoleaceae; genus Microcoleus; species Microcoleus sp. B6-A1. The sequence goes on along the minus strand of NZ_JAUBTU010000179.1, from coordinate 1,321 downwards.
TTTAGCTATAATGACTTACCCTAAGAATAGTTTTAGTGCTAATAATTATGCCAGAATCTTTTTTGCTCGGTCGGCTGCTGCTGCAATTCAACAGCGAAGCCGCTGATATTATTACAGACTTATCCGCTGTTGCTTTAACTCCCGATGGCAATTTGTGGGTGGGTTCCGATGAAACGACTTCCCTCGAGCGTTTGTCGCCTGTCGCGCCTCATATTTTTGGAGAACATCAAAGATTTGCGATCGCAGATTTTATCGATCTACCTGGAAAATGCGAAATCGATATCGAAGGAATGGATTTCAGCAGGGATTATCTTTGGTTGGTCGGTTCTCACAGCACAAAACGCAAGAAAGCTAAAGGCAAAGACGCAGACAAAGACATTGAAAGATTAGCACAAATCGAGACTGAGGTCAACCGCTATTTGCTGGCGCGGATTCCTATGAAAGACGGGATTTTGTGCGAGTCAATTTCCCATTCAGACAATCCTGAAACCAAACTGAAAGCGGGATGTCTTCAGCGGACAAAAACGGGGAATTTGCTGACAGACGCGCTCAAAGATGACAGCCACCTCGGCTTGTATTTATCTGTGCCGATTCCGAGTAAAGAAAATGGCTTTGATATTGAAGGGTTGGCTGTGCGGGGCGATCGCATTTTGCTCGGTTTGCGGGGGCCGGTGCTGCGGGGCTGGGCGATAATTTTAGAAATAGAAGTTGAAGAGGCCCAAGCGGGAGTTTTAAGGCTTAAGGAAATTGGGAAAGGAGGGAAATTGTACAACAAACATTTTGTTGATTTGAACGGTTTGGGCGTGCGAGAATTGTGCTGGGACGGAAAAGATTTGATTGTTTTAGCCGGGCCGACGATGACTTTATCTGGGGCGACGAGGGTTTTTCGGTTGAAGGGGATTTTAGGGCGATCGGGCGACAGTATTACTGGGCAAGATGGGGGAGATTTGGAGGTATTGTTTGACTTGCCTTTTAAGGTTGGTACGGACAATGCTGAGGGATTGAGCCTGTTTCCATATTTGGACGGGCAGAATTCGCTGTTAGTGGTTTACGATTCGCCGGATGCGGGGAGAATGGTTGAGGAAAATGGTATTCTTGCTGATGTTTTTAAGCTGGGTTTGTAGTAGTAGGGTGCGTCAGAACGGGAAATATTTGGGAGAATTAATCAGCCATAAACTGACGCACCATGCGATGTGTAAAGGTGCGTCAGATGGGATTTTTCCGATAATTAATTAAACATTAACTGACGCACCCTACAAACTGGTTTAGGAATGAGAATTAAATAACTTCCACTCGGGAAAGTGGGATGGGCGTCCCGCCC
>NZ_JAUBTU010000042.1:38211-58863 GCF_036705085.1 Microcoleus sp. B6-A1 | reverse complement strand
GTCCCGCCCGTCCGTTTTGGACGGGCGGGACGCCCATCCCACTTTCAAGAGTGGAAGTTATTTAATTCTCATCCCTAAGAGAGTTAATTTATAGCAGGCAAGATTTATTTAATTTGCAACAGCATTTAACCTTTGTGCTGTAAAATGTAGCAGTTCTCAGTTGCCGACTATATAGTAGGGACTTACCGAGGGCATATTTTCGTGTGGGCGATCGGCTAAAATCCATGATAAATCTCGTTCTTAGCAAAGTCTCGATTAATAAAAATAATGCAACAGTAGGCTCGTAATCCAAACCCATACAAAATAAGCCATTCCCAATTATAAAATCGCAAATCTAAAATCTAAAATCTAAAATGGTATGACTTTCATCTCCCTTCAATATGCCCTGTTTTTGTTAGTTTTGTTCGCGGCTTACTGGTTGGTTCCGGTGCGGTGGTGGCGGCTGTTCATCATGTTAGCGGGTAGTTTAATTTTTTACGCTTCGCTGCAAATTTGGTACATTCCTCTGCTGTTAGTCGGTGCTTTGTTTAATTACTGCTTGGCGATGGCGATTGGGGAACCTCTGGATTGGCGGATTGCTAATGAATCTTGGAACCGCCGCCGTTTGTGGCTGCTGTGGATAGGCATCTGTCTGAATGTGTTGCTGCTTCTGGGCTTTAAGTATGTGCCTTTTTTATTGAGTTCGATCGGCACTTTGTTCAATTGGCCTGTAGCTATCGACGGGGCTGACTGGGTGAAAAGTCACGTCATCGCACCCCTGGGATTGAGTTTCTTTTGCTTTGAGTGCATTGCTTATTTGATTGACGTGTACCGAGGCGCGCCTGCTGCTACTTCGCTGCTGCACTTTGCTGCTTACAAGTTGTTTTTTCCCAAACTGATTTCCGGCCCGATTACTCGGTATCACAACTTGATCTATCAACTGAAAACCCAGCAATTTCCGACGCCCGATCGCATTTCTGAGGGACTTTGGACGATCGCCTTTGGTGCAGTAAAAAAAGGTCTTTTCGCAGATAACTTGGGAATTTATGTCGATTTAAGCTTTACCAACTTGCAGCGGGCGGGTAGCGAGGATTTGTGGCTGGCTATTTTTGCTTACGGGCTGCAACTTTATCTCGATTTTAGTGGCTATGTTGACATGGCGCGCGGTACTGCTTTGCTGCTGGGTTGGTATTTGCCGCCAAATTTTGATTTTCCTTATTTTAGTGCCAGCATAGCTGATTTTTGGCGACGCTGGCACATGACTTTAGGTGATTGGCTGCGGAATTATTTGTATTTTCCTTTGGGGGGTTCGCGAGTCGGTTTGTGGCGCACTTGTCTGAATTTGTCGATCGTTATGTTAATTGCAGGAATTTGGCATGGTGCCGCTTGGGGATTTATTGTGTGGGGGGGTTTACACGGTTTAGCTTTGGCGGTTCACAGGCTGACTGATGTGCTGTTTAAGCGGTTGCGGATCGAGTTTTTGTGGGAAAATCCGATCGGGATTGCGATGGGTTGGCTGTTGACTCAGGCGATGGTTTTTGGTAGTTGGATATTTTTCCGCCTTCCCGATTTAAAGGATTCTGGATGGGCGATTTCGCATTTGTGGGGACACACTGCTGACGTGCAGTTTGCTGAGAAAGTTTATGGCGAAGTTTTGGGTTTGGAAAGAGTGCATTTAACTTGGATGTTGGCGGCTTTGGCTGCGGCGATGCTGGGGAATTATGCGTTGAGTCGGGGTTTGAAATTGGAGTTAAATTGGCCGATGAAATTGGTGTTAGTGCCGCTTTGTTTGTATGCGGTTTGGGTGTTGGCTCCCGAAGGCGGTTTGCCTTATATTTATTTTGATTTTTAGGGTATTATTAATTCGCCTTCTGAACAGGCTTTCCGGCCTGTTCCACAAGAAAATCTACTCTTTGTGGAACAGGCATCTTGCCTGTTCTTGAGAATGGTGCAAGATGTCAGTCGAAGTGATTCCCCGCTACCTATTAGTGTCAAATTAAGCTTTTTGTTCGCCAGTCCTCCCGCTCACCTAACAGTCCGCCAGGGAATGAATTCCCTGTCTCATAGCGAAAGTCCTCTCAAAGAGGACTGAAGAACTCATTAGTCCTCATAGCGAGGAATTTCGCTTTGATATCATTTCCGGTTACACCGGCATGATGTTGACGGTTGACGCCGTGAACAGTCAACAGTCAACAGTCAACAGTCAACAGTCAACAGTCAACAGTCAACAGTCAACAGTCAACAGTCAACAGTCAACAGTCAACAGTCAACAGTCAACAGTCAACAGTCAACAGTCAACAATCATCTCGATGAGTGCACCCTACAACTGATAAGAACACCAGTCACTCCAGCTACCTACATAAAGTTTAGCATCGGGAATTCCAGCGATTTCTAAAGACAGTAAATTAACGCAAGCCGTCACCCCGGAACCGCAATAAACAATAATTTCTTCGGCTTTTTCTAATTCTGTCCACCGCTGTTTTTGTTCGGATGCCGATCGCACTTTTCCAGTTTCATCCGTCACCCCTTGCCAAGGATAGTTAACCGCACCCGGAATGTGACCTGCAATGGGGTCGATCGGCTCCCGCAAACCTTGATATCTCTCGCTTTCTCGCGAATCAACCAAAACCTTTCCCGGCAAGTCTTTACGCTCTTTTACCGCCTCAATATCTACCGCCAAATCCGGCTGCAAGTGAGTAACAAAGTTACCCTCGCGGGAGTCTGGCAAAGTATTTGTTACCGGATAGCCCGCCGCTTTCCAGCCGCTGAAACCGCCGTCTAACAAAGCGACTTTGCTGTGTCCCATATATCGCAGCAGCCACCACAAACGAGCGGCAAAAGCCAGACGCGAATCGTCATAGGCGACGACTAAATTTTCTGGTGAATTAATGCCGATCGCGCTCAATTTCTCAGCTAATTCTTCAATATTTGGCAGCGGATGTCTGCCGCCGTGTTTGCCCACTGAACTCGCGAGATCGCGGTTTAAATCTAAATAGAAAGCTCCGGGAATGTGACTTTCTTGATATTGTTTTTGTCCCAATTCAGGGTCGGCAAGGGAAAAACGACAGTCAATGATTACAACTTGCGGATTGTCGGTATTGGTGGCTAACCATTCAGGAGAAACGATTAAAGTGTTGTCAGTCATAATTATTCACATCTATGTTTTAACATCTATCGGGAAGGAGCTTTTTTCTCTGGTTCTGCTTTGTCGGAAGGAGATTTCTTAGAAGTTGCTTTCTCAGAAGCTCTATTTTCAGAATTGGATTTTTTAGGAGTAGCTTTTTCCGAAGTTTCTTTGGGCGAATTAGATTTTTTAGGAGTAGCTTTTTCCGAAGGTGATTTTTCGGCTGGTGCGGGAGTTGGAGTTGGCAGAGGGGGAGTTACTGCTGCTTCTTGAGCGTAAAGCAGATATTTCTGATACTCGATTACTTTTGCTTGAGCTAGTTGATGGTTGGGGCTAGAGACTGGTACTCTTCTCATTAATGATACCGCTTCTTGCCAACGATCGGTAACTGTAGTCCAATCTTCCTTTGTTTTTGCCGATCGGCCTAATTCTGCTGCTTTGAGTGCGCTGTTAACGGCTTCTCGAAAAGTATCTGGTGCAGTTGCTAAATTGGCTGTTTCATCAAGATTCTCCCCCGCAGTTGCTGTCGGCTGGTTCAAAATTTTACCGACAAACGCCGCCACGGCGATCGCCAACATACCCGTTACCAGCCCAACTACAATGAAAGTCGATCGCAGCCGATTCTCAAATGCAGCAAGTTCCGGCTGTTTCTCCTCCTCAATAATATTATTCTCCATCTCTGTGCGGTTCTCTATATTAGCAACCCCAGTATTTGGTACAGCTTCTCCTGCAAACGTCTGTCGTTCCAAAGTGCTGTTCTCCAAACTAAACTCTTGACTCCAAGCAGCAGCAATTTGACCGCTTTCTCGACCCTCAATCTTCACTTTGCGAATCGAATCCGGCTGCAAATTCGTCAGCTCGGTGCGGACAAAATCAACTAATGTATTTTCTCTGGGTACCTGCTCGGCCTCAAGAATTACATCCAAACAGTCGCCGTCGAGATTCGCGGAGGCGGTGATGCCTTCAGATTGCAACTGGCTATTGAGCCAAGATGCGATCGCAGTGGCGAGATTTCCCTGCTTGGCAAGTTCCTGAAAATTAAGCTCTGTCATAGCTGGACACCTGATAACGCAGAAGATAGAAGGTAGAAGGAAGAAAAAATGAAAAAGTCAGAAAGAGTTTTTTGGAGTTGAAAACACAATAACTGAAATTCAACAAATAGTATAATGTATCGTGGCAAATCCCAGCCCAAAGATGCAAATTATCACTCTCGCTAGCCCTGGCATCCCTTGGGGCAGGACTTGCATTGCTTACTAAAACCATAATTCAGGTTTTTGGTGAGGAATGCAAGTTCTCTGACTCAGCCGTCAATCGATTGCGCGATTTTAGATTTTAGATTAAAGAATTGAAGCATTGACTTGCGCGAGGTAAATACGTTCGGCAAGTTTCATCGGATACAGGTTTTTTATTTCTGGACGGATGAATCACGTGGCGGGTATCCTGGATGCTTGATTGTCAAATACTGCGGCTGCAACGGGTTTTTGATACCGGGCGCACCAGTCCAGATATTGCCAGCATCGCCCCTACAACCAGCATCCGGCTGGAAAAAACCTCGATCCCGCGGATGCGAGATGGCAAATTTGAGATGAAAAATTTGTGCGATCGCAGTGCCATCGGCGGACAGCGAGTGATATCATCAGTTAGTCAATATTCAAGTTTTTATAGCAAATAACTCGATCGCACAATGGTAGCAATAGCAATTTTAGCTGCTGGACGCGGCACGCGCATGAAATCTGACTTGCCTAAAGTTCTACACGAATTGGCCGGTCGATCGCTAGTTGAGCGAGTCCTCCAAAGTTGTCAAGAAATTCAAATTACCAGGCGACTTGTCATCGTCGGTTATCGAGGCGAACTCGTTAAAGAATCCCTGATTCGAGGTCAAGAAATATCAGGGAAAAATCCTCAATCTCCTCCCCTAGAATTTGTCGAACAAACCGAACAATTGGGAACCGGTCATGCCATCCAACAATTGCTGCCTCACTTAGAGGGATTTCAAGGAGACTTGCTCGTCTTAAATGGGGATGTACCTTTACTGAGGGCAGAAACTATCAAACAATTGATGGCCATTCACAAACAGCATCAAAACTCTGCTACTTTATTGACAGCTAATTTGCCGAATCCTCAAGGGTACGGTCGAGTATTTACTGACAGTCAAAACTTAGTCCAGCAAATTGTCGAACACCGCGACTGCACACAAGCTCAAAAGCAAAATCACCGAATTAATGCAGGTGTTTACTGCTTTCACTGGCCGGATTTAGAGAAAATTTTGCCAGAATTGAAGGCAGATAATGACCAAAAAGAATATTACCTAACTGATACGGTAAATTTCCTCAGTCCGGTGATGGCGGTGGATGTGGAAGATTATCAAGAAATATTGGGAATTAACGATCGCAAACATTTAGCTACAGCTTGCGATATTTTGCAAACGCGGATAAAGGACAAGTGGATGACGGCAGGAGTCACGCTGCTCGATCCCAACAGCATCACCATTGACGATACAGTAGAGTTGCAGCCGGATGTGGTAATTGAACCGCAAACTCACTTGCGGGGAAATACTTCGATCGCCTCCGGGAGTCGCATTGGCCCCGGCAGTTTGATCGAAAACAGTCAGATTGGGGAAAATGTGACTGTGCTTTATTCGGTGGTTTCTGACAGTATGGTTGCTGAAAATTCGCGAATTGGCCCTTACGCACATTTGCGGGGACACGCAGAAATTGGGGCTAACTGTCGCGTCGGCAATTTTGTAGAATTGAAAAATACTCAAATAGGTGATCGAACTAATGTCGCTCACTTGTCTTATTTAGGCGACGCGACTTTGGGAGAAAAAGTCAACATCGGTGCTGGGACAATTACGGCGAATTATGACGGAAAAAACAAGCACAAAACTCAAATAGGCGATCGGAGTAAAACGGGTTCTAACAGCGTGCTGGTTGCACCGATAACTTTGGGGGAAGATGTTACTGTAGCGGCGGGTTCTGTGGTGACAGAAGATGTGCCGAATGATTGTTTAGTAATTGCCCGTTCCCGGCAAGTTGTCAAACCAGGTTGGCAGTTGAAAGAACCTAAAAAGTGAACGATTGTTCACTTTTTAGATGATGAGTTTCCACCCAATCGCGAGTTTCGCACTGGATACCAAAGAAACCGGGTTTTTATAGCGGAAGCGATCGCACTCTCGAAGAGATTTTGGTGAAAAACCCGGTTTCTGCGTAAGTCCGCAACCTTGAGAAATCGGGTCGATCGCGATCGGCTATTTTTGGTTATTTTGCTGGTGCAGATAGTTGTTAATCGCTTTGGCGATTTTTGCTTGCTGGTATGGGTTCATGGTGCGGGGTAGGGAGATGCGAGAGCCTCCACAAACTAACAGTCTGACTTCGTACCAAATATCATGATCCCGATCTTTTGTGCGATCGACTTCCACGCCATAAATCTCGCACAGAGAGTATTCCATGACTTTACGTGCCAACAAACCCCGCTGTTTAACAGTCAAGGTGTTTAAAGTTTCATCGAAGCTGTAGATTTCATTATTTCTCAAGACGATCGCTGCGATTCCTGCGAGCAAAAATATGCCTCCTGTCCATCCCAACCAGTGATCGTCTTGGCTTAAGCGCAGCAAGCGATTTTTTGCATTTTTAACAAAAAAATTGATGTCAGAAGCCACAGCGTCTTGGGTTCCCCAATTAGTGGAGTTAGCAGTGAAAGGAACAGTGCCAACAGAAGTCAAAAGTACAACTCTGGTTTTATAGCCGCATCTTTCAACTTTAGCTCCCCGCAAAGAAGCAAGCTCAATTTCTTTGATGTTCGACCCCAGTAAATTCGATCGCACAATCTGGCATTTTCCTTGTTTTGCCTGCAATCGCTGGCAGCTCAGACTTGCTGCATGATAGTCAAAAGTCAGCGAGATCAGTCCCAATGTCATGAATAAACAACTAGGGAACCAAAAATCAAATATACTTTGAGTCTGAATTATTAATTCACTTGCTGTTTGCTTGATTATTTTCATTTATCTCACCCTTAAATTCCCAAAATGATGTTACAGATCGCCTTACTAACCCCGATCGGCCGAATTGTTAACTTATATATTATTTGAAGTCGTCCTCTGCCATGACCCCTCTTATTTTGGTAATACGTTAGCACTAAAATGTCTGACCGACAACAAAGGTCGCGAGTTTACCTGCGGCTGGGTTTAAGATAGCTTTCCGTGATTTAAAGTAGATGAATCTTAAAAATATATTAATTATGTTATGGGGAATGAAACGTTAGCTTCGCGTTCCGTAGGAAAGTAATCATCCAGGTGAGTACAGGTTTACATTTTGTTACATTGTCAAGCTTATTTGCGCCTATTTAATTATCGTTAAGCTAATCCGCATATAAATTCCCTGGTCAAATCAACTTTCACTCTTGTGGGGAGTAGGGGTTGGGCCCGAAAGCCCGCCCTCAACACAAAATTTAAATGCACAACAGCTTAGTTATGGATTTGGGCGATTCCCTACGGGAGAGCTAGGGTTCACGGATTTGTAGGGCAAATACATTGCTAAGCGTGCGATTATCGCTAATCGAGATATAGCTGCGAATCAAGTCAGCCATTTTGTATTGTTCTGTTAGTGAATAGCTTCTTAAACAGATGATATCGCCCCCCAACATCCACAAATCAACATAATAGCTACGATTTCCCTCGCTATCTCCTATTTCCTCTAATTCCACCGCAGAAATCTCCCGAGTTGAGCATTCGGTAACATCATGAAGCCACACACCCCGTCGTTTAATGGTCATTTTGCTAAAAATTTTATCAAAAATGTATGTTTCATCTATCGCGCCGTCCAACAAAGACAGCGAAAACAACAAAAATATACCTCCACCTATCCAATTTGATGCTAAAATAATCTGCAATAGTCCAATGACGATGAAGGGAGAAATTAATAGCAAACCATCCCAGGCGCTCGCAGTTTTAATTGTTAGTTGAGTCGGTGTTTGGTTGAGAATTTTCATTAGTTTAATTTTTGAGTTTAAAAACAATGTGAATTACTTATAGCCTTTCGAGCTCTCATATGAGGTACGACTGGCCTCCGTGGCCTCCGTGGCCTCCGTGGCCTCCGTGGCCTCCGTGGACATACCTCACCACGCTTGAGAACCGCTATATATAGCAATCCTTGCAGGAGTCGTAAATTTTTGACCCCACCCCAACCCTCCCCTTATCAAGGGGAGGGAGTAAGAAATTTACAAATGACTTAGGATTGCTATATATCAATACAGTTCACTTAAGACCGATCCCCCCTAACCCCCCTTAAAAAGGGGGGAACAAGAAAGCTCTTAAAGTACCCCTTCTTAAGGGGGATTTAGGGGGATCTCCGAGCATAAGGAGTCTTAAGTGAACCGTATTGGGCTATATATCCGCTGTAGGCAATTTTTAATGCACGGATTATTATTTGACATTGCTTTGGACGATCGCACTTTTGGTGTTATAAGCAGCCTTGACAGCATAAGCATCGCCCGGACGTACCTGTAAAGCTTTGTTAAAATTGATTAAAGCGGTTTGATAGTCTCCCTGCCCGAAGTAGATATAGCCGAGTTTCATAGATTGTTTGAAGTCATTTTTGGGAGCAGCAACAGAAGCAGAATTAGGCTCAGCAACAGGTGCTGCGGCAGCAGGAAATGACTCGAAAGCAGGAGATAACTCTTGATAGGGTGATGGAGAAGTGTTGAAACCAGAAGCAAAAGAAGAAGGCGATTGCTCGTTATATCCCTGCTCTACATTAGGCCCAGAGTCAGAGGTTTTTACAAAATTTTTGCCATAAAATACTGAAGTAGTAATGCCTCCCAATACAAACATTAGCAATCCAGCACATTGAATTAAGAATGTTTTTCTGATGGTTTGATTCCTCCAATTCTTGATATAAAAAACCAATGAGGCAAAGGGGACAAGTAAGTAAAGCACTCCCCAAATAGTTTCCTCTCCAAAAGCTTGAACTAATCCCCAAAAATAGCCAACAAGACTTAAAACTAAACCTAGGATGAAAAATAAGCCGATCGCAATTCCAGGCATTTTCTATTTCTCCGATTGATGTATAGTTATTTTGCCAACTGTAAAGGAACGGATTTTCTATCTGAAACTCTTTCCCCTGTTTGCTGTGTTAAAAATAGATTAGCGGTGAAAACAGTTCGATCGCGCACAGCCAATGTTAGGATTTTGGTTAGGAATTTGACTAGGAACTCGATCGCGACTGCCGCAAATGATACCCTCTACCCTCGATCGACCCGAAGAACCATTTGCACGCGCAAGCAAAGGCTGGGACATCCAAAAGCTTTACACCGACTTGGCCAATGCCAAACAAGAATTCGCCCCCCACACCAGAAGAGGGCTGACACCTGTAGAAAAGCGCCATCTCTGCGGCTTGCTGTGCGGCTACAGCCCAGCGGAAATTGCGGTATTTCTCAACAAACAAATCAAAGGTGTCGAAGTTGACTTGTCAAAAACTTTGTACCGATACATAGAATTATTGACAAATCGGCCCCGAAATGCTCTCAAAAATTGGAGAGATGCGATCGACTGGCTGGAAATAGCCGGATATAAAACGCAGCCAAAAACCTCAACCGGCGCCATCTTAAAAGCCACTCTCCACCATTCAGACAGGATTTTGTCTGCAGCTATCAGTCCCGACGGACAATTCCTCGCAACGGGTTCTGAGGACAGTACAGTGAAAATTTGGAGTTTGCACAGCGGCGAACTGCAGCAGACGATTTTCGGACATTCAACAGCGGTATTGCTAGTTGCTTTCAGCCCCGCCAGCAAAACACTGCTGACACGATCGCGCGCGGGCACAGTCAAACTCTGGAACCTGCAAAACGGCGAACTGCTGAAGCGTTTGGCAGACGTACACCGCCACGAATCCGTCGCCGTCAGCCCCGACTGGCAAATTTTGGCGATCGGCACCACCTGCGGCACAATCAAGCTTCAGCACCTCAACAGCGGCCAACTGCTGCAAGTTTTGGAAGGCTATCAAGGGGATGACATAAGTGCGATCGCCCTGAGTCCCAACGGCAAAATGCTAGTAGCCAGCGGCCTCAATGCAGCCAGCGGTTTCTGTCGCGCCACAGTCACCTTGTGGGAATTGCCGGGAGGCGAAGTGAGACGAACATTTGGCAGCGAAAATTATGTAGCGATTTCTCCCGATAGCCAAGTTCTTGTCAGTCACGGCGGCCAAACTATCAAACTGTGGAATTTGCAAACAGGCGAATTATTGCATTCGCTGCAAACAGGAATTCGGATCACTTCCGCCGCCGCAATTAGCCCTGATGGGAAATACTTTGCAGTGGGGTGTTTTGACGGTACTGTTAGACTTTGGAATTTTCGCGGCGAATTGCTGCACACTTTAGATGGACATTCTAGCCCTGTGTCTGCGGTGGCGATCGGGCTTTTGGGCGAAAGTCTCGTCAGCGGCGGGGAGAATGGTACTGTTAAACTTTGGCAACTGCGGATTGAAGATTAGAGAGGTGACGGGCGATGATTAAATTATTGGAGTATAATTGATTTAAGGTTTTTTAGAGGGGCCCAGACAATGCAACTGCCAGAAGAAAGAAATATTGCATTGAAACAGAAGCGTCTGGCAGAACTCAAACAGAAAATTGCTAGTGGCACCGAGCAAATTGCTCAGGGAAAAGTAACTGATGGTGAATTAATTTTTACCAGATTGCAGGGAAAAATTCGCTCAATTTCTGAGTCTAAGGAATGAGGACACGGCAATGCCGTTTCCTAGCCCAAAATCATAAATCTTCCTCGCTTTTTATGTAAGGATCGCCAGATTAATTGTATGGAAAGGGCACGGCGCCCTGTCCTGACTGTGGGTAATATTAATTCTGATGGCACCGGATTTGATATAAAACTAACGCCGAGCGAGATACCCGAATTATTCAAAAAGTCGGGTATCTGAACCGCAGACTGACAATTTATATCGCCCTTTTAAGCAATAAAAATCAGCGTTCCCTTGCTCATTTCCAAAGTATCGCCCATTTGCATACCGTTGTGAAAAGCACCTAAAATCACCTCGCTAGTTTTGCCGAAAGCGATCGCCCCGCTAGCATCAATTCCAATTGCGCCAAAATCCCGTTGACGTTCGTCAGCTTCAGCAAAAGAACGCTCAAAAGCAGCTTTCAAACTCAAACCATCCGTTACCCGAATCACAATTCGCGCGGCCAAACACTCGTCCATAATGTGCTCGCCAATCCCCGTACAGCTTACCGCCGCACTCCCTGCCGCGTAATTTCCCGCCGGCATCGCCGAGTCGCTAACCCGCCCAATCCGCTCAAAACCCTTGCCGCCAGTCGAAGTCCCAGCAGCCAAGCGTCCATGCACATCCAAAGCTACGACTCCGATCGTACCCACACCGGCCGGTTCGGCAACCACGTCAGCCATTGCTTTACTAAAATTGCCTTGGCGTTCCTGCATCCACTCGTGCAAACGCAAATCCGTCATCGGATCGTAAATCGGCAAGTGAAGTTCTCGCAGCAATTCTGCCGAACCAAAATCAGAGAGAACCCGATCGTCCGAAGTCTGCAAAAATTTAGCAAGTTCGATCGGATTTTGAACGCGAGAAACATTTATCGCCCCGCTGAAACGCTGCATCAAACCGTCCATCAGCGAAGCACTCATCCGAATTTGACCGTCCGACTGCACCACAGAACCAGTACCGGCATTGAATCGCGGGTCATCTTCCAACAATTGGCAGCCCCGCACCACTGCATCTACGGCACTTGCACCGTCTTTCAGCAGCGGATAAACTTCCTCCAAAACATCGTAAAGCGATTTCCGCACCGCCTCAATTCCGCCTTTACTGTGTAGAGAACTGCCGGCACCGCCGTGAATAACTAGCTTTGGTTGCACTTGTTGCGATGCCATAATTTATAACCTAATAACCTAAAATTTTTCCTTTGCAATCTTAGCTTTGTTCGAGCAACTTGCTCTAAATTCTTAATCTTGAGCCGCCAAACGGCGGCGACGACATCGTTCGGAGCAGTATTTGACCTCATCCCAGCAGTCGGCCCATTTTTTGCGCCAAGTAAAAGGTCGATCGCACACTGGGCACATTTTTGTCGGTAAATCAGATTTCGATCGTTGCTTTGCCATGCTAATTTTGACAAGAGATTAACTAATTCACATCTTGTACCATTTTTATGAACAGGCTTTCCGGCCTGTTCCACAAGAGTTAAATTGGATTGTGGAACAGGCATCTTGCGATTATGAACAGGCTTTCCGGCCTGTTCCACAAGAGTTAAATTGGATTGTGGAACAGGCATCTTGCGATTATGAACAGGCTTTCCGGCCTGTTCCACAAGAGTTAAATTGGATTGTGGAACAGGCATCTTGCCTGTTGCTGAGGAAACAACCCGCATCTTGCCTGTTGTTGAGGCCTGTTCCACAAGAGTTAAATTGGATTGTGGAACAGGCATCTTGCCTGTGGCTAAGGAAAAACCTACTTTCTGCCAAACACCTCCCAAAATAAAAATGCTCGAAACGGCCGGCGCCAACATCCGAATAGTCTTAGTCGAACCTGCAGGCCCATTGAATGTGGGTTCTGTTGCCCGCGTCATGAAAAATATGGGTTTGCACCAATTAGTTTTGGTAAATCCCCAATGCGATCATTTAGGGGAAGAAGCCCGACTGATGGCAGTTCGCGCCGCCGACATACTCGAAACTGCCAAAGTAGTCGAGAGTTTGCCCGCTGCTTTGGTTGGGTGTGTCAGAGCGATCGCAACTACAGGAGATGATAGTCGATCGTTGCCAACACAACTAGAAGAACCCGCAGATGCCTTGCCTTGGCTCCTAGAAGCCCCCAGCGCCCTCATTTTCGGCCGAGAAGACTGCGGCTTGACCAATGCCGAATTAAACCGCGCTCAACGCCTGATCCGCATTCCCAGCAGCGATGCCTACACTTCCCTAAATCTCGCCCAAGCCGTCGCTATCTGCTGTTACGAACTATACAAGTCAGTTGTCAATTGTCAGTTGTCGGTTGCCAGTGGCCAGAAGGAATCGGCTCCCTTGGAAAATTTAGAGGGATATTACCAGCAACTAGAAACTTTGCTGTTAAAAATAGGATATTTGCAGCAGCACACAGCAGCAAGCCGGATGGAAAAATTTCGGCGTTTGTACAACAGAGCTTATCCGACAGTGGATGAAGTCGCCATGCTGCGGGGCGTCCTCCGCCAAACAGAATGGGCAATCAAAACTTACCCACGAGAGGCAAATTCTGATACTCTGGATGGGGCGTTGCCGGAAAATCCAACAGATAGCTAGGAGAACTTTCCTGTACCCACTTGTCACCTTCAAAACAGGGTTTCTTGACTAAAAACCTAAGCTTTGGGATAATTTGCGGGCAATAAACCCGGTTGCTGATACCATGCAGCGTCTGGGGTAAATCTAAAATCTAAAATCTAAAATCTAAAATTGATTGGCTGACAAGCTGAAAAATCTTAAACTTGAACTTTACAGTAGTGATGAAGGAGTAAGACGTGGCAGAGCGGTTTCCCAAAGGATCGATATTATCGGTGATATCCTCGATATCCTCTCCCAACTCCGGCTCAAAGCAGCCCAAGTCCGGCAAAGCAAGTCAGTCTGGCAACTCGGGCCGCCGTCGCCCTCGGCAACCGCAAAACGGCAATTCAGAAATTCGATCGCCCGAACCTGCGACTTTGCCACCGCAACAAAGCCGCGGCAGCAGAATTGGAGCTAATTCTCCCACATCTTCGGAAGAATTTACCACACAAGACTTTTTATCCGATCCTCGATCGGCAATTAACCCCAGAAAACCCAGAACCAGCAAAACTCCGCAGTCGAAGACTCGCCAACCAGGCAAAAAAGGCCTCGCTGCTGTCGATATGTTCGAGTTTCCCGATCCGAATCTGGATCGGGAAAATGTGAGTTCGATCGCCAGCAATCCCAACAGCCAGAGCCAAACTGCCACTCCCCCTGCAACCCGTGGAAGTCTTCCCAGTTCGCCCCCAGTTCGCATTCTAGACACGGTAATCCCCCCAGATGCCAAAAAACCCCCCGTGCCTAAACCGCGCCCAAAAGCGAGTCAGAGACCGGGTAAACGCTCTGCACCTCGGAGCGTGCCCCCATTGGTGTACGCTACTCGCTTGCTGATTTTGGGAGTTGGGATAGCGGTGATTTGCGGTACGCTGCTGTCGGTGGTAAATGCCGTTAGTCGAGCATCAACTGTAGCGACAGAAGAACAAACCACCGCAGGGCAGAAAAACCCAGCCGATAGCGCATCCGCAGCATCCGCAACCCCAGAAGTGCTGCAACTGAATCAAGAATTAGGAGCTTTAAAAACCCAAGTTCAGGTTTTAGCAACAGAAAATCCTAGTTTGACAGCCGGAATATTTTTAGTCGATTTAGATACTGGAAGCTACCTAAATTTTAATGGCGATACTGCTGTTGCTTCAGCTAGCACAATTAAAGTGCCAATTTTAGTAGCTTTTTTCCAAGCAGTAGATGAGGGGAAAGTGCAGTTAGATCAGATGCTGACGCTGAAGTCCGAACACATTGTCGGCGGTTCTGGGGATATGCAAGACGACTCTCCGGGTAAGAAGTATTCGGCTTTGGAAGTTGCCCAAAAGATGATTGTTGTCAGTGACAATACGGCGACAAATATGATGATTGAGTTGTTGGGAGGTGCTGAGGTTTTGAATCAGCAGTTTGCAAATTGGGGCTTGAGTACCACGGTTCTGCGTAATAATTTGCCAGATTTGGAGGGAACTAATACTACCAGTCCGAAGGATTTGATTAATATCATAGCCCAGATCGATCGGGGTAATTTGGTATCGGTGAAATCGCGCGATCGCATTTTGCAAATTATGCGCCAAACTAGAAATGATTCTTTGCTGCCGAAAGGTTTAGGCGAAGGTTCAGTTATTGCTCACAAAACCGGCAACATTGATACAATGCTTGCGGATGCGGGGATGGTGGATTTGCCGAACGGTAAGCGTTATTTGGTGGCGGTGATGGTGAAGCATCCGCCGGAAACGGAAAAGCCAGCTCAAACATTGATTCGGGAGATTTCTCGGATGAGTTACCGCTATTTGTACGGTGGGGAAACGCCAGCAGATTCACAAGTGAAAATTAAAAATTGAAAATTTAACCGGGTTTTTTCGGGCAAGTGTTGTAGACTTTATCAAACTATAAATCAGTTTGTATTATGAAACTAAACATTCGACTTGCTTGTCTGGTAGCGCTTTCAACTTTAGCTGTTGGAGTCTCCCCCGCCTTGAGCAATCCTGCTCCTGAATATCAGACCGATGGCGTGAGAGTGATTAACAATAATATCGAACTCAATCGGGCAAAAAACTTAGCCCGTCAAGCAGCAGAAATTGCTAATGGGGGTTTAGGCAACTATCGAGCTGAAGCTTCTATGCACGGTACTTCTAAGGAATCGCCGTTTGTTGACAATGGGGATGGAACTTGGACTTTTACTTTTAAGGGTAACAAGCCTGGTTCGTCTGTCTATACTGTAGAAACGGTTGTTACGGTTTCTCAAGATGGGAGGGTGAGAGTCGATTACAATGGGCAAATTCGCCAGTTATCTCCATTGTGAACAACTGTGCAAATATCGGGCTATGCAGCTTCAATACCCCGATCGGGATTTAAGTTAACGGCATTTTTTCCCTTTGTTACAATCAAGGGAATTCCCCTCCTCACATCAGCACTAATGCAAATTATCCTAGAAGTTCCCGATATCCTCGGCGAAAAACTACAACAATTGGGCGATCGTCTCCCGGAAGCCCTGGATCGCGCACTTCGGGAACTCGCCCCCGCAGAAACCATCTCCTACCAAGACGATCGCCAAATCGTCGAAGTGCTAGCCAGTCAACCCAGCCCAGAAGAAATCCTCGCCATCCGCCCCACACCTGCGTTGCAAGCCCGCATGAGCGAACTGCTCTATCGCAATAAATCCGGCACTATTTCGGCCAGAGAGGAAGTCGAACTCGATCGCTATTTGCTGTTAGAACATTGGGTGCGTTTAGCCAAAGCTCACGCCTACAAACGCTTACAGACAGAAGCATGAGTTATGTACCAGCCACTCTGCGTCGCGTCGTGACCCAACGCGCGGGAGAGCAATGCGAGTATTGTCGATTTCCGCAAACGGCTTCACGGAAATTCCAGGAACCGGAAAGGGATTAAACACTCGCGACTGCTAACTGTTCAGCAGCCTCTTTCTCGTTCATCTCGTCGAGTTTCTGCCAAACTTGCTGCATCAATTCATCCAATCCAAGTCTACTAACGGCGGAAATCAACAAAACAGGAGCGCCGCTAATTTCTTGAAGTCGGCTGGTTAAATTACCGATTTCTTCGCTTTCGAGGTCGATCGCATCTACCTTATTAAAAGCCAAAATCTGCGGTCGATCGGCTAAACCACGCCTGTAAGCCTTCAATTCTTCCTGAATTGTGACATAATTGGCGATCGGATCTTCATCGGTAATATCGATCAAATGCAGCAGCAACCGAGTCCGCTCAATGTGCCGCAAAAACTCGTAACCCAAACCCGCGCCTTCGTGCGCCCCCTCAATCAATCCCGGAATGTCTGCAAACACCGTACCGTCGCCGCTGGGTTTTCTGACTACGCCCAAATTGGGGACTAAAGTTGTAAACGGATAATCTGCTATTTTGGGGCGGGCCGCAGATAAAGCGGAAATTAAGGTGGATTTGCCAGCATTCGGCATCCCCAGAATTCCGACTTCAGCTAATAGCTTCAATTCCAAACGCAAAAATTTGTGTTCTCCTTCTTTTCCCGGCATCGCATAATCTGGAGCGCGGTTAGAATTGGTCAGAAAACACTTATTCCCCAAACCGCCTTTGCCGCCTTTAGCTACGCAAAAAGTCTGTCCGGGCGTCACTAAATCTGCTAAGATTGCCTGAGTTTCCGCGTCGTAAACTACTGTACCGCAGGGAACTTCGATCGTGCGATCGTCCCCACCGGCACCGGTCATATTTTTCGGCGCGCCCCGCTTCCCGTCATCGGCTTTAAAAATCCGGTTGTACTGAAAATCTAGCAGCGTTTGCAGGCTTTCCACCGCTACCATATACACGGAACCGCCTTTGCCGCCCGTCCCGCCAGAGGGGCCGCCCGCCGGTACATACTTTTCTCTGCGAAAAGCTACCATACCGTCGCCCCCTTTGCCGGCTGCGACTTGAATATCTGCTCGATCGATAAATTGCATAATTTAGTCAGTTGTCAGTTGTCAGTTGTCAGTTGTCATATCATGTCCAATCGAGCGATTAAGAGGGCGGGTTTTTGAGATTGTCAATTATTGGCAAATATTTTTCGTGAACCCGCCCCTACCTTATTAGGGGTAATCGACCGGAAATGATATCACTTGTCATTGGTCAATTGTCAATTGTTAGTTGTGATTAGTCATTAGTCATTAGTTATTATACCAGATCCAAGTACCATATTGCTCTTTTTCTTTAGCCCGGGTCGGCGGACGACAGCCAAGTTTAGTGGCTATTTACAGTTTCCGGAAAAATATAATTTTACCTATTGTGAAAAGTAGTGCTGAGCGAGAGATTGTAGGCGAGCATCTGTAGGGAAACGGCAATGCCGTGTCCGGCTCCTAAATCGACGAGTTTTAATAATTTGTATAAGCTTGAGGATTGTACCAAAACTTTTGTTGAATTAGTATTATCAAAGCAGATTTGAGATTAGCAGGACTCACGCACAAAAACTCAATAAACCCGGTTTTTCTACTGGGGCGGATGGGTGTAATGATGTTTTTTCGTAGAAAAACCAGGTTTTTGCGTTCAGGACTAATAGTAGTCATTGGTTAATAGTTACAATCATTAATCCAAAATTTCACAAGAATGACTAATGACTAATGACTACTAACTACTAACTACTAACAATAAGACGATACATCTTCCTTACATTCATCTGCCAAATAGCAGAGAGCTCGAAAGCGCATCCCCACTAACTGTTCGTAAAGCGGGTTAATCTGGCACATCGCCGGAATATGGACGATTTTGTGACCAAATAACACGACATCTCGCTCAAACGGACACTGGGGCGGAATAATTTTACAGACAAAGTGTGCCAATTTGGGGTCGTGAATTTCCCAGCCGTCAAGCCAGTCTTTGACGGGTTGCAGGACATCTTTGTGGTGAGGTTTAGGTAGCCGAGATGAAAGGGGTGTTCCGGCGACGGGGGCGACATTGGCATCAAAGACTATTTGGCTGCTGGGCCCCTGCGGATCATCGCACTTGCTGTCTTCGATGGTGTGTCGCAGAGCTTCGATCGCCTCTACATTGTGCCCTAAAGCTGTGCAAAACTTAGAGATTACCTCGTCTTCGCTGAGCGAGTAGGTACCATCTGCCAAAGCTACCATGACTGCTGTCCTCAAAAAATCCTCGCCTTTAGCGGTGTCTTTCCCTAACACAGCGACTAATTCCTCTGCGGTAATGGGTTCAAAACCCTCCTCAAAAGATACCGGGTGTAGTTCATCCTGAGTTAGATGTGCAATCATTTTTTGCTCGTCTTCGTCAAAGTTGCCGTCTGCCCAAGCAATTGTCAGCAATCCCCGCAGCCAAGCAGTAATCTCTTCATTGGTGCAGGAAGATTTAGCGTTACTCATTAGCATTTCCACTTGGATGTACCAGTCAATTTGTTCGTTTACAGCGGACTCAATATTCCCCTCCCAATAATTTTTACTGGTTTTTTGGTCGATCGATGATCTATTTGTGGAAGGTTTGTGCCCGAAGATTGCTCCAAACGCTTGTAGTGGATGTGTTAAAAGCATATTTGTTTTTCAGCAGCATCGCTAACTAGCGAGCTAATCTATTGGTTAATCCTATTCCCTAAAAAGTCATCTATCGGGAGGAATAGGTTTGTTGAATTGATCTTAACTCTAGTTGCACCCATCAAGATGGCGATCGAATTTTATGCAAGCCCGATTGCCATTAGCCACCCAATTTTTCGCAAGAAATAAAAGGTTGGCAAGGGTTGGATCTAATCAGACACTGGGTTTGTCTCCCAGGGGCGATCGAACTTCGCTCTCTTTACATTTTAATATATATTTTTGTAAATTTTTGTGTCCCGGCTGGGCAATATTAACAGCGAGCCGGCTTTAAGCTGTTGAAATAAAAATATTTGAGGAAAATGTTACTGGCGGTTAACAGTTTTGATTGCTGTGTCCGCCTAGGAATGACAAAAGTTTTTAACTTCGGCGACACAAAATCCAGCGCAATTCCATTGGCGGGCGGGCGTTTGCCATCGGGAAGACATCTCGACCGGTGGCCCAACTGGGAAACCAGGGCGTCGGTGGCCAGGCTCCTTCCGGCAGGTGGTGGCGTTCATATTCAAACACCAATTCGTCGGATATTTGGACTAAGGGCAACCCTTCCATTGCGGTAGCGAGTTCTTGGGGGGTAAATAAAGTAGACCAAGAGAGTTGGGCAACTTGTCGCACGAGGGCATCTGGCTGGTAGTCGCCGACGGTTAAAAACGTGCTGAACAGCAATAGGCCTCCGGGAGACAGGGAATCGCACATTTTAGCGAGGAAAAGCCGTACTTGATCGTTGTCTCGAAAATGTGAGATGACTTCGGCGGCAACTGCTAACTGGTAGCGGGCAGGTTTCATCCGCATTAATGGGTCGAGCACATCGCCTTCAGTCACTGTCACGGGAAGGTTTTCGGCTGTTACTGCTGCTTTCAATTGTTCTGCAAAAGCTGGGGCTAGTTCGATCGCATCTACAGAATAGCCCAATCTCGCCAGGGGCAAGGTATTGCGGCCGGTACCAGCCCCCACGTCCAAAATCCGCACTCGATCGGGCGTGCCCAATTTAGCAGCCGTTGTCATCAATTTTGCGTCTGGATGAGAACCGAAAAGCGGAGGTTCTCTGGTGTCTACCCAGCTTTTATACTGTTCTCCAACTGTTGAGGTAGTAACAATGACTTTGCAGGCTAAACCGGTTTGTGGTGGCTGCACTGATTCGTATTGCAGGATCAGCATCGATGCTGTGGAGGTGCGGTAGCCTTGTTCTAACTTGGTGGCTAAAAGCTTGCTGAGTTCGTCTCTGCGGTCTTCGGGCAGGGGTCTGTCGAGAGTGCTGAATAGCTTTTCTATGGACTTGAGATAGTGGTTTAGCATTCCTGGGATGCAGGGGAAAATTAATTCTCCACGAGCGATGATGCGAGTATTAATTTTGTAGAGGATAGCTTGCTGGAGAATGTCGGGATTTACTACCAGCGGTAGCTGTTCGGTCTGGTCGATCGTACTTTCGGCGCCCATAGATTCCGCGAAGAGGTGATTAGCTGTTAGTTGTTAGCTGTTAGTTGTTAGTTATTTGTTATTAGTTATTTGTTATAACTCACATCTTGCACCCTTTCCTAGAACAGGCAAGATGCCTGTTCCACAAAGAGTAGATTTTCTTCTTGTGGAACGGGCATCTTGCCCGTTCAAAAGGCTGATTGAAAAGGGTGCAACATCTCAGTTATAACTCACATCTTGCACCCTTTCCTAGAACAGGCAAGATGCCTGTTCCACAAAGAGTAGATTTTCTTCTTGTG
>NZ_JAUBTU010000042.1:14362-38111 GCF_036705085.1 Microcoleus sp. B6-A1 | reverse complement strand
GAACGGGCATCTTGCCTGTTCCACAAAGAGTAGATTTTCTTCTTGTGGAACGGGCATCTTGCCCGTTCAAAAGGCTTATTGAAAAGGGTACATCTCAGTTATAACTCACATCTTGCACCCTTTTCAATAACAGGCAAGATGCCTGTTCCACAAAGAGTAGATTTTCTTCTTGTGGAACAGGCATCTTGCCTGTTCCACAAAGAGTAGATTTTCTTCTTGTGGAACGGGCATCTTGCCCGTTCAAAAGGCTGATTGAAAATGGTGCAACATCTCAGTTATAACTCACATCTTGCACCCTTTTCAATAACAGGCAAGATGCCTGTTCCACAAAGAGGGAATTTTCTTGTGGAACAGGCATCTTGCCTGTTCATAACAAGCTATAAGCAGCGCGTCAAATCACTTTTCGCGTCAGTATTAATTATCAAAAAAACGCCGATTTTAGAGCTTTATTTTCAATAAATCTCTAATCGACCTAGCCGAAAACCCGATTAGGTTTCAAAATCGGATTTATTATCAATATAAGCTGTAGCGCATTTAAATTGTATGTTGCACGGCGAGGTGGAAAAAGCGTCAAATCCTCTCGCCTTCTCCCCTCTCTCCTTCCCCTCGTCAGCCATAACAGGCAATGTATATGGGTAGCAACTAAAAGCTGGGCTTAGTTGCTGCCGGTAAAAGTCACTAGGGGGAATCTTGACTGAGCTTCTGTCATCGGGCGCCGTCTGCCTTCCTCTTGCCAGTAGTTGATGACTTCTGTGGCTTGGTTGAGGATTTCGACACGATCGTTGTCAGCAATCCAGTGTTTGGCTTCGAGTTCGTTTTTGAGGTCTTCCCAGGCATCTTTGCGAGGCCAGAAAAAGTAGGATGTCAGCGGGCTAGTTCCTTTGCCGACAACTTGGTCAACGGCGAGGGCAACATTCTCTTCTAGCCAGAGAACTTTTAAGATGAACTTGGACAAGCAAACCTCCAGGGTTCCGATCGAACTTGTTAAAAATTTCTACAATCGCTAAGCGTAGCACACTCTGTTCGATAATTGGTCATCGGCCATGAAAAGTTTTGTGGCGCGGCTGGTTTTAGCGCCACTCAGGGGCTGGGAACAGATAAAATTTGGGTTCTCACCGCAATACGCTTGGGCCCGAGCCCGATCCCCCCTAGCCCCCCTTAAGAAGGGGGGGACAAGAACTTACTCTTGCGTCCCCCTTCTTAAGGGGGATTTAGGGGGATCTCGGAGGAATAAACAGTTTTAACCCAAGCGTATTGGTTCTCACCGGCCCTAGGTATAAGGATAGTTAAGTTGTGAACAGAGTTATTGTAGTTTTTGACATTGATGGTGTGGTGCGGGATGTGTCCGGTTCCTACCGGCGGGCGATTGCGGATGCGGTGGAACATTTCACGGCGGGTGCTTTTCGCCCGGATTCTCTCGATATCGACTCTCTGAAGTCTGAGGGTGTGTGGAATAATGACTGGCAGGCGTCTTTCGAGTTAGTTTGCCGTTATTTTGAGGGGATTGGACGATCGAGAAACGAACTCGCTCTCAACTATGATGAATTAGTGGCTTTTTTCCAAAGTCGCTATCGCGGGCCCGATGAAAAAAATTGGACTGGTTACATTTGTGATGAACCGCTGTTGTTAAGTCCGGCTTACCTGGAAGATTTAACGGTTGGGGGGATTGTTTGGGGCTTTTTTAGCGGGGCGATGCGGGATGAAGCTGCTTATGTTTTGTCAGGGAAACTGAGTTTAAATTCCCCGGTGTTGGTGGCGATGGAAGATGCACCGGGAAAACCAGATCCGGCTGGACTTTTCGCGGCAATTGAACAGTTGGAAAATCTGCACGGTTTAGAAGAAAATTTGCCGGTGATTTATGCGGGAGATACTGTTGCCGATATTTACACGGTTGTGAAGGCGCGGGAAGTGCAACCAAATCGGGTTTGGCTGGGGGCTGGAATTTTGCCGCCTCATGTTTTGGAGGATGCTGTGCGCTGTGAGGCTTATGCTGCGGTGCTGGAAAATGCGGGTGCAGCAGCGGTTTTCAGGAATGTCGAGGAGTTGACGGCTGGGCGGATTTGGGAATTAGTCAGTTGTTAGTTGTCAGTTGTCAGTTGTTAGTTGTCAGTTGTTAGTTGTCAGTTGTCAGTTAACTAATAATCAATAACCAATGACAAACAAATGTAATTTTGTTAAAAAATTTGGCAGCTTATTCTATTGACAAGTAAATGTAGTTTTGTTACATTTGTTTGTCAATTTTTGCATCTTTGAGTTGACAATATCTGCTGCTGCGGCTTAGTACAGAGTAGAGGTCAAACTCTAGGAGAAAGCAACTATGTTAGTTTCGCGATCGAGTGCTAAACAACCTACGCCGGAAGAAACTCGGCAACTAGAAAAGCTCCAAGTCCAAATCGAGCGAGCTGTTGCTAACGGCAAGATATCTAAGCAAGAAATGGAAGACATCAAGAGAACGATTTGGGCGGACGGAAAAGTTACTGTTGAAGAACTGGAACTATACAGAATATTGGTGACAGATAGGATTGTTTCTGGAGAAGTTGAATACGAGTTTTGAGAATAAAGAAGTTTGGCAACGAGTTGTGTACTGGTGAATATTGAGGAAAGAAAGAAGAAAGAAAGAAGAAAGAAGGAGGAATAATTATGATTGTTTTTCAAGAGTTTATTTACTGCTAGCTTATACCATTTCTCTAAAATCGTGCAACACTCTTCGACCCCCCCTAGCCCCCCCTTGCCAAGGGGGGGAACAAGAATACTGTTGCATTCTTTTTTAAAATTGGTATTAGGATGAAATTTGGCAATTCTTTGGAGCATCCCTTTTAGGAATTATACGCCACAATCATGGGGATGCTCGCAATTTTTCATGGGTGTTTTGAGATTATTTCAAGTGCAAGAATTTGTCTAATGCACTGACGGCAAGTGGTGGCCAGCGGCGGTTATTGGCAACCCAATCGAGGTCTTTGTAGCGGGAGTCGAGGCCGATGGCTGCTACCCAATTGCTCTCAGCTTCGCCGCGATTTCCTGTTTCCCAAAGACAGGCGCTGAGGGCGGCTCTCATGTCGGCAAATTGGGGGTATCTGCGGACGATGTTTTTCATGTTGCGAATTGCTTCTTTGGTTTGCCCGTTTTGATAAAGTGCGAGGGCGTGGTTGGCACGGGCAAAGGCGTATTCGGGGGCTAGTTCAAAGGCTTTGCTGTAGTCGGCTATTGCTTGTTCCCATTGTCCTAAACCTGCTTCGGCGTTGCCTCGGTTGTTGTAGGCGGCTGGATCTTGGGAGTCTAATTCTAGTACATGATTGTAGTCGGCGATCGCCTCTTGCCAGCGTCCTAAACCTTCTAAGGCGGTGCCGCGGTTTAGGTAGGGATCGGGGGCGTCGGGTGCTAGCTCGATCGCTCTTTCGTAGTCGGTAATAGCGGCTTGTAGTTTGTTTTGGCTGACTCTAGAGTTGCCTCGGTTGCTCCAAGCGGCGGCTTGTGAGGGAAATTTGTCAATGATTTGAGTCCAAAAAGTTTCGGCGGCGGGAAATTTGCCTTCATTTGTAGCTTCAAAAGCTTTTTGAACGAGTTCTCCCAATTCCTGTTGCGGATCGGTGATATCTGTTGGTTGTACTTGGGCGGCTACGGGGGCGATATTTCCCAACCATAGTAACCCGGTTACAATTAATACTGTAAAAAATGTCAAAAGTGAGCGAATCATCGTTGTTGGTCGTTTAAACTTTACTTAGCATATTATTAACCGAATTTGCGGGCGTTGGTTAGAAGATGTTTGAAAAGTCTCGGCGACGAGAATCGACCGGACATAATATGAGATGTTGCACTATTCTCAATTACTTGTTTAGGAACAGGCAAGATGCCTGTTCCACAAAGAGTGAATTTTCTTGTGGAACAGGCATCTTGCCTGTTAAGCGAGAAGGGTGCAAGATGTGAGTTTTAACCGCCAGTTTGTGTAGTTGGTAAGGATAATTTGGTGAAAAAACGGTTGCTAATTTTGGGGGGGACGGGGGATGCTGCTGAACTGGCGGTAAGAGCGTCTCAAATTGCTGATATAGAGGTGGTTTCTTCGCTAGCAGGACGCACTCAACAGCCTTTTACCCCAAAAACGGGTACGGTGCGAATTGGGGGGTTTGGTGGGGCGGCTGGGCTGGCGGCGTTTTTGCTCGTTAGCGGAGCCCTCGGAGACGATCGCCCGATCGACTTCTTAATTGATGCTACTCATCCGTTTGCGGCTCAGATTTCTGCTAATGCTGCTGTTGCTGCTGCTGAATGTAATGTGCCCTTTTTGATGCTGGTGCGTCCAGCTTGGGAGAGGGTGGAGGGCGATCGCTGGATTGATGTTGCCAGCCACTCGGAGGCTGCAAGGGCTTTATTAGGGCTGTCTCAGCGGGTGTTTCTCACCATTGGTAGGCAGGAATTGGCTGCTTTTGCTGGTTTGGATGCTATTTGGTTTTTGATGCGGGCGATCGATCCTCCGGCACTCAATTCTCCTATTCCTAATGGTAAATTGTTGTTAGCAAGGGGGCCTTTTTCTTTGGAAGAGGAGCGCCAATTATTATTAGAATATCAGATTGATACTATTGTTAGTAAAAACAGCGGGGGCGGTGCTACTTATGCGAAAATTGTGGCGGCTAGGGAACTGGGAATTCCGGTGGTGATGGTGCAGCGGCCGCCGATTCCCGATGTTGAGCAGGTTGCTGATGTTGCAGGGGCGATCGCTTGGTTAGTTAAGCAGTTATGATATCAAATCCGTTAGCATCGGAATAGTAAATTCGAGTTGACGGTTGACTGTTGACGCCGTGAACAGTCAACCGTCAACAGTAACCATCATTCTGGTGTTACCGGAAATGATATTAGTAGGGTTTCAAACATCGGCTAGGTTATGTCTTTGAGTAATAGTTGATTTCCTGGCTGGATGATTATTTGTTTTAGTTCTAGCTGCATATTTTGAAGGTTTTAATAGGATTTGAAATATAAAATAATTTAAGTTAAGAGATTTTAGCAATTCCTAACTAATGCGGAATTGCTGTTAGAGATTAAGATTAAATTTATTGAAAGCTATTAGGGGCATCCAGTTACGGGATCATTTCCTTCAGCAGTTCTCATGCCTCCTATGATAGTTTCCACGATCGCACACTGCTTAGCACCACCGTTAACAGTAGAAACTGATACCACAAATGGAGTTGTACCTGGTGCGAGATTACCCTGATAGTCAAAAGTGATTGAGTTGGCAGAGGTTGCAGGCGCTATCTTCGTGGAAAGTAGAATCTGTTTGGCTTTGATTTCGCCTCCAGTATTTAACTGCTGAGTATTACCGGCGATCGTAACTGTTGGCGGGTCAACAGGAGGAGTGCTTGCAGTAGTATTGAATACGATCGTGACATCACGCTTAGTTCGCTTGGCTTCGCTTTGTGCAGTTCGCAAGGTTTGCAAAACGCGATCGTTTACTGTGCGAACTCTTTGTCTGTTGATGAATACCTCCCAGCTTGGAGCGGCGATCGAGCTAAATATACCTATGATTAATGCTATCACCAGCACTTCTAAAAGCGTGAATCCTCCATCGCCCTTTCTGGATGCAGTTTTCTTGAAATTAGGGTTTGCTTTTGTTGCAGAAATCTGCAAAACTTTTAATAATATTGGGTTTTTCATTTTAGTCTCCTGTTTTATCTGCTAGTTGCGCGCTTCGGCAATCAGTTTTAGACATCAGTTATCTTCCTCGCGCGCCTAGACCTTGTACTTGCACGCTTGCTGTTGGAAAAAACGCCGATCTGCTGGTTTGGAACTCAGCATTGTTGGGTTGAAGGCGACGCAGGCTGTTTCCTCTGATGGTAACTCTAGCTATGTTTTGAGAGGTATCTACACAAGCGTAAAAGCTATTTGTATTGTCTGGGTTGGCTATTTTTAAAGTGGTTTCTAAGACTGGGGATGTTGTCGTTGTCCCTGGTACTTGGGCTGTGGGATTGCCTAGAGCTCTTTGGCACTCGTCGATTGGAGGTGCTGGTACTAATGGACTTTGGTCTATATAATTAACTAGCACTTGAGGGTTTAACCCCGCAAAACCCGCTTGATTTGTCACGTTCTGGGTTGGCTGGTTCCAGTCAAAGTTTAAATTAAAAGCTGCACTATGTCTTTGACCGTCCTTTGCCTCATTATCATCGAAGTAACGAGTGGCGGCAGTCGCTCCTGCTGGGTTTTTCATGATGCCCTCGCTAATTTCATAGCGCTCAATGCGTGTGGGACAAGTGGCTCCTGATGGTTGACACCAAATAGAATTAAGATTGTCTTCTCTAACCTGGTAGTAAGCAACTAATGAGCGAGTGTAGGTGTCATTGCAATTATTTGCGTTATTGACGTTACAGTTGATTGGCAGTGTGCGAGTAGCCGGATTCGTATCTACAGAGACAGCATCTCTAATCTGCTTGCGTTTCCAAAATACCAGAATTGGTGTTCCATTTGCATTTGGAGGAAGCTGGGGTCCAACAAGCTGTTCGTTGGGGCCGGGAGGCCCATTGATAGCCCTATTATCGTAAATATAAATAGCTTGACTCAAATCTTGGGCGATGAAATCAAGTGCCGCCTGAACGTCTTGCTCGGTGTTTGACTTTACTTGTTCCCTCCTATCGGTATTCAGCATATCGACTACAAAACCGAGCATCGGCGTGATGATTAAAAACGCCATAATTGCTCCGACTAATAGCTCGACCAGAGTCATGCCCTTTTCTGTTTGAGGTGGTCCTGAGCGGTTTCGTTGGTGCTGACTTTTTAGAAGCAACCTGAGTAAAGTTTTCATTTTGACCGTTTCCTGTGGCGAGTGGTTGGGAGGGATTTTAATCTAATAACACTCACTGTAATTATGGGCATACAGTAGTTCATGATGGTTATCTGAGGCGATCGGAGAGTGAGCGATACGAGGGATCTCCCGTGGCGGGAATCTCTGTAGACATTTCTACTACTGGCATTGTCCGATCGCCCAAACCAGAACCCACAACAGATTGCTTTTTCCCAGTCCTTGGAGTCGGATTCAAAGTTACACCCGAAGCAAAGGAATCAGCCCTGTAAACCCGGACTAAGAGCTGGTAGCCTTTTGATGTTGGATCGCCACCAGTAATAGATGTATCTGGATTTAGCCAAGCGCCCTGAACGTAAAAGTCTTTGGTGCTACTCGTCTCACAAACTCCTGTTCCATCCATGTCAACGCAGTATGTCTGATTGACTGTCGGAACTGGTGCATCCGCCAACACGCCTCCTGCAGGGATTGGGAACCCTGAGCCACCGAATTTGATCGCCTCCGTCCTGAGAGCGTCGATGTAAGTTCTCGCCGCCTGGGTAGCGAGTTCCGTCCGCCGCGCTTGTACGCGAGTTGCTACTGAGAAAGCCATCACAGGGGCGATCGCAATCATTAGCACCGAAACTACAATCATCGCTACCAATGACTCGATAATCGTGTAGCCACCATCTCGTGACTGGGATAAATTTTGCTGTTGTTGTCGCTTAGTCATAAATAGGACTCCAGTAATTGCGCGGCGGAAAGTTAGAGGGTTAAGTCGGGCAGCCACTGCGAATGGAAGTGGCATTTTGATTGGCATTCGGCTGATCTGGAGCCACAGTGCCACACATCAAAGTTGTTACCCACGGGTCATTGCGGGGTACTTCCCGGAAATACTCAGCAGGCTGAGTCTTTGTCGAAGGAGTAGTGAACCTTTGAGTAAACAAGTCAGGTGGCTGAGATAGCAGGCCCACATCATAACCCCAGTTCCGGGCGGGCGGGCTGAAGTAGGGAATCAAGCCAGCACCAGCATCTGTGTTGTATGTGTTTGTGATATTTAGGACCGGAGGTACTCCCTGAAGTTGAAACAGGCTCGCTAAGCCAGATGGGTTTAGTGGCAGAATTGGCTGGTAAGGTGCTGTGCTAAAAGCGCTGCGATTTTGCTGGATGAAAGAGCCTCGGATATTACTAGCCACTCCCCCGTTATTCCAGCTTTCCAGGAATCGGGGCAAGTTTTGCAAGCCGCCGTTAAAGTCTCCACTGGTAGCGTTGAGTGTCCGTGAAGGAGTGTCGCCAGCTCCAATGATCAGATTAAAGGTGGTATTTACAGCTTGGGGTATCCATCCCGTTGCTCGGAGAGTCCTTGTACCTCTTGGCATTGTATTCCCGCCTGGAGCGGCGTCTGCTGACAAAGTTTGGATCTGCGGGACTGGGAGCAATAGCGGCTGTGACCCATTATAGAGTGGTAGTGCAGTTGGCGCTGGGTTTGCTACCGATCCTATTGCCGAATTTGCGGGTGTTGATGCCCCCACTAAAGTGGGTAGCCGTAAATTTGCGCCGTCTAGGGTGTTGGGAGGAATGGTGGAATTGTTTACCACATATGGGAGACTTGTGCCATCAAAGCTGACGGCACCCCCAGTAGTTCCCGCAAACCACAGAGAGCCTGCTTGAGGGGCACCAATACCGCCAGCAATGGCGTTTGTAGCAGAAATCCCTAAAGGCCGTGGAGGCGTGCCTAACAGGGGTGGAGTAGCTGCTGTTCTTAAAAAAGCTACGCGACGGGGGAATCGCTGCAATGCTGGCACTGGGGGATCGACCGTTGACCCAGCTTTAAAAGGGGTAGTAGGGGTAGTAACGGGTGACGCATAAGTTGTTTGACCCGCTGCGATCGCGGCTGCTGCCGTCAGTGTTGCTTGCGGATCGACAAACCAGTCAGCATCTGTACACGCAGCTACCGGGATTTTTGTGCAAACTTCCATTAAATAATGTGGGAAATTCCCGCGCCGCTGCACCGGAGTGACAAAGTTGTTGAAGTAGGAACTCCATAGCCGGGGCGCGGGAGCAGCAGCCACGTAGGTAGCGTCTGTCACCGGTGTAGTGCTAGCACCTGTGGTACCTCGTAAATTGAGGTTGTCTGAAAACGCCCCGCTCGAAAGTCCGTTAGTAACAAAGTTGTTGTTGAAAAATCCTTGCTGTCTGCGGGGCAATACAGCAGCAGCGCCCGCATTGTTTCTCAGATCAAAATCTCCCTCGTTGCGGAAGCCAAAACGGTAATTTCGCGATAGCAGGGTGACTGCATCTGCCAGCACTGTTGCCGGTCTCCAAAAGTCTCCCACGGTACAGTTCGGAAGCCTCGGATCGCCCGCCCGGCAGGCAAAGTTGGGGTCAAGGTTATTGCGGGTGTAAAAATTTCCCCAGGTTGGGTCCACAAGAGTGTTAAACTCTTCGACTTGTGTAAAAGTGGTTGGACTACCCGGAGCAGCGGGCGGGATGTTGCCGTGAAGGTTAAAGGTTCCTTTGATGTAAGCCGGCAAATTCGATACCAATGTCAGCCCTTTTTCTATGACCACAGCATTTAGGTTCGCTGGGGCTGTGGGGGTGGCGCCACCGCGAAATAGCTGCTGACCGTTAATCAGGACAATGCCGTTAGGCTTGCGGGTGGGGTCGAGCAGGTTGTCTTCAGGACTGATAGTTCTGTCCGTCAATCGAGTATTCGATCGAGAGCTGCGATCGGGCAGCGCGTCCTCCCGGCTAGCATAAATAATCCCGCTGTTTGGCAGCAACCACTCGGTCGTACTACCTTGGGGTCTGTTGCCGCGCAAAACATTGATATCTAGCTGAGTGGCCCGAATTTCTAGGGGTTCCCGTTCTTCTAGGGGTTGGTTGTAATTGCCTGTTAATTGTGCTGCTTGGGGGGCTGGGGCTGGCTGAGGGAGGGGACTGCTGAGCGTAAAGGCTTCGTTGACAATCGTGGTCGAGTTGTCGCGATCGATCGCCTTGACTTCTCTGCCGTTGACAAATGCTACTTCTTGAATTGCCCCGTGGGGAATCAGTGCGGGCTGGGGAGCGCCTATCGAGCCATCAAGTATTTGTAGCGCACAATTAGTTGAGTCAATAGCGGCTTGTTGTGCTAGGGTGCGAGCCGTAGGAGCCACTTGGAGGGCGGTTCTCAAAGGCCCGTTGGCAAACCTACCGTCTGGAAAAACCATATTTGCCTGGGCTTCCAAAATAGCGTCTCCACCGCCCAGCAAGCCTGTAGCAGGGTTCAAGTTTGAAACAGCCGGTTGCAGTCTTTGGGTTGGGGGGCCGTAGGTGATGCCGTTGTTAGAGCCGATAAAAGCCTGCTGTCTTCCGAGTGTTGCTGCGCGTGTAGCCACATCTGGTGCCAGCCCTCCCTGTCCGCTGACATCGGGCAGCGCTCCCGTCGAGATGTTTCTCGCTGTGGAAGCGTTGCTGGGGTCGTAGTAGCTGCTGACGCAAGCCAGGGGGGTTTGAGTTGGTTGAGCTCCTGGTGCTAGTGCTACTGGGTCGAAGGCGCTGTTTGCGTAGTGATAAACTGCCGTTGCCCGCATCCGCAAGTCGCCTTTGGCAAATTTGCGATTGGCGGCGTTTAGGTTTTCATTAACAAAATTAGGATTTGTCTCTGCTGCTGGCAGGGCCGTGGCGTCTGGTAGAGCGGGGAGTGCCACCGGTGGCGACCAAATAGGGTTCCAGTTTCCCCAACCTCCGGGAGCAACACCACCCGCTGTTACAGTACCGTTGTTCCATACTTGAGAACCCAGGCCCAGCGGTGACATCGGCATCGAGTCGGGCCACACGACGCGGTACTGTTCCACAGCCGCAGTTTCCGGGTCGTCGTAAGTATTGTCTACAGTGAAAGCAGTACCCCTCGATGCCGGGCCGCTTTTCAATCTCGCATTAGTGGCAGCAGCAGGCTGTATCCAGGTAGGTGGCGGTAGAAAAGAATTAGTGCGATCGTACACTCCTGCACTCGTAATTACCCGCAGACCACCAACACCGTCAAGGGGAGTTCGCGGTCTTTCAGCGGCGCTTTTTTCCCAGAAACCATCGCTGAAAGAGTTTGGGTTGCCTGGTGCTTCGCCTAAACCGTTGCCGCGGGCTGTTGCTCCCACGTCAGCAAGTTTAGTCACTTGCGGTGTTCGGGTGCGAATTCCGCCGTCTTGCCATGGAGTGGTGCCATCTACTTGCTGAGGAGCATTAGTAAAGCTGGTACCGTTCCACCGCAGTGCTGGCAAGTTGTTACCCACTGTGACTCGATTGCCCAAGAAATTTTCGCTCTCAGTAAGTTCTAAGTCATCGGGGTTTTCGGCTGGTAGCTGATTTGGACGAATAGTGAGTCCCGCCCCGGCAGTAGCGCCTACTGTCGCATTTCCATTAGGAAGACTCCAAGTATTATTTGCGGGTCTGAGACTGTTGTTACCGGCGTCTTGAATTCTGTATGAAGTGGTCGGTACATTCGGATCTAAATACTTTCCGTTGACCGCGCTGGCGAGGGGTGCTTCTGCAAAAGTAACTTTCCGCAGCCGTTCTTTAAAATAATCTTGTAATGCTTGGTCGCGACTTTGACTCTTGGGGGGCAGCATTGCTTGCTGAACAGAAACTGGGTCGTTAGTACCTGTTGGATCTGCTGCTATTTGACCGGCTACCAGAGCAGCTAACCGCTCGGAGTAAGCGTTGTTATTGTACAGTACCTGAAGGCTGTTTTCCGCAACAGATTGATTGGTGGTGTCAATTGCGGGTGCATTTGTATTGGGTTGGTTGGCGTCGGCTAGAGTTTTGAAAAGATGTACTTCCACCGGATTTGTCGGCGCATTGCTGCCCGACCACCCGTTAACAACATTACCCCCTACGACAATTCTGCTATTTTCTTGATCGTAAAAACAAGATTGCTGGCTGCTGACTTCAAATAGTCTGATGTTTCTAGCACCACCCAATCCCGATACCAATAAGTTGCTATTTGTCAATATCCGTCCATTTAGATTCAACGGAGGTCCCGGCGATATATCTAAGTCGTCTTCATATACAACCGCATTGTTGCTGAGGGGAATGCGGCTTTGATCTTGCTGGTATTCGAGAGCCGATATGCTGGGGGTTCCTGGGAAAGCTTGAAAATTGTTGGGGGGGTTCAAGCCGTTTGCTATATCGTCCTGTGTAATCGGTACGTTAACCGTGTAAACAAAGAAACTTTTCTGGAGCCTGCCACTTATTCTTTCCCAGCCAGAGTCCCCTACCAAACTTGCAACTGTACCCTCTCCTTGAGCACAGGCTGGGTTTGTGGTTCCTGTTCGCATGGGCGGTGTTCTGGCATCCAGTTCCCTTCTCGGTCTTGGAGTTACACTTCTTGGAGTACGAAAGTAGATTCCGTAAAGAGTAAAAGTGTCAAATATACCGTCGTTATTGGTATCGACGGGATACCTCCATGCAGTATTTAGCGCTTCATTTTCTTCTCCGGACGCGCTAAAAAGCGATCCTTTTGGGTCGTCAGTAAGGCTGATACCATTTCCTCCAGAAATATCTGCTCTGAGTACCAAGCGCTCTTCGTCTCCAAATGTATACAGATCTGGGTTTGTCGGAGTTGGGGCGGCTGGGTAAGACGACATGGCCAGGTACAATTGTCGATCTGAGGGAGTACCTGTCACTAGGTTGCCTTCCCCCACCAGATATGCAATTTTCGCTTTCGCCCGATCGAGCGCGGGAGTGGCGGCCGCCAGCACCTGCTGGTTCACGCGCACGTTACGCGCCGTATTTGCCCGATCGAACGATCGCAGGGTAATCGCCACAGTCAACAAAATCACTACCAGCAAAACCATCGTCACCGTCGGCAGCACAAACCCCGCCACCGGCAGTCTCGCCCTCCGGCCCATAGCCATCAGGGTTTGCAGCATTGCTCTCATCAGCCGCTTCGCCCCGGATCTGGTAACACCAGCAATCCGCCGCAGCAGGGATACGATAACTTTGGATAATTTGCTCTTAAACATTGACGCCTTCCTGAATAATTTCAGAGATGGTATTGCTGGTACTTACTGCTCGACAGTACAATCCCATCTTTATTGTTCCCATTTTCCACAACCTGCATATCAGCCTCTTGCACAAATTTAAATCTGTACCTTGGCTGAAAAATAAAACCCACAAACCCCCAACCAAAATCGCCGCCGATAATATATTTTTCAGCGAAAGATTTGCCCCCCACGAATTAGATATTCCTAACTCCACTCTAATCTAGTTAAATAGAAATGTCAGTGGTCAGAGCCAGAGTGAATTCGATCGCCCAAAAACACGGATCACGATCATAGACGATGTATTTCCCAGCCCGCCCCGGCAGGCATTGTTTGTCTAGGCTCGGTTTCAACCACCGGAATCTAGAATGTAGAGTGGGCGATCGAATTGTGGTTAAGCCTGTGATACCAATTTTATATGAGGCCCCGTAGAATCTGATCCCCCCTAACCAAGGGCGGGCACGGGGGCACCGCCCCTACTAAGGGGGGGACAAGATTCTTCTCAAAGTCAACCCCTACTCCCCTTCTTAAGGGGGATTTAGGGGGATCGAAATATATGCAACTTCACATTAAATTGGTATGAGTGGGATCAAATCTCAATTGGGCGATCGAATTTCCGTAATGCCCCCAAGTGCGATCGAATTTTCGTAATGCCCCCAAGTGCGATCGAATTTTCGTAATGCCCCCAAGTGCGATCGAATTGCTGTAATACCCCCAAGTGCGATCGAATTGCCGTAATGCCCCCAAGTGCGATCGAATTGCCGTAATGCCCCCAAGTGCGATCGAATTGCTGTAATACCCCCAAGTGCGATCGAATTGCTGTAATGCCCCCAAGTGCGATCGAATTGCTGTAATGCCCCCAAGTGCGATCGAATTGCCGTAATGCCCCCCAACCCGCCGGCGGTTAAAAACCCCCGTCTCATAGCTAAAGTCCTCTTGCATAGGACTAATCAAATATTAAGATATTAGATAGATAAATATAGCAATCCTAAATGATTCAGATAAATTTGTAGGGGTAGTGCCCCCGTGCCTACCCCCTATCTATCGGGCAACCACGGGGAGTAGGGGTCGGATTGCCCCTACAATAATTATGCAAATGATGCAAGGATTGCTATACATCTTCAGTCCTTTTCAAAGGACTTGCGCTATGAGACGCGGGTTTTAACCCCCGGCGGACTATAGGTACAAATGCCAAATCCGAAACACTGTCAGTACAACTGCAAAATATAAAACATACAACCCATGAAACACCCCCCCAAACCCCCCGACTTCATCATCATCGGCGCCCAAAAAGGCGGCACAACATCCCTGTACCATTACTTAATCCAGCATCCCCAAATCGCCCCCGCCGCCCAAAAAGAAATCCATTACTTCGACTTGAAATTCGACAAAAGCCCAGACTGGTACTGTTCCCAATTTCCCCAGCCCCAAACAAGCGAAAATCTACTAACCGGAGAAGCCAGCCCCTACTATATCTGTCACCCCCAAGTTCCCCAGCGAATTTATGATTTATGTCCCAAAGTTAAAATAATCGCCCTGCTGAGAAACCCCGTAGAACGCGCAATTTCCCACTATTATTACTATATCAAAATAGGCTACGAATCCCTATCCTTAGAAAGTGCGATCGCCTCCGAGCCCGAAAGACTCAAAGGCGAAATAGAAAAACTCATAGCCAACCCAAACTACTACAGTTACGAACACCAACACCACAGTTATCTAACCCGCGGCATTTACGCCGATCAACTCCCAGCCTGGATGAAACTTTTTCCCAAATCACAACTTTTAATCCTCAAAAGCGAAGACTTATATACCAATCCCTTCGGCACATACAACAGCGTCTTAGAATTTCTAGAATTGCCGCCGCACCAACTACAAACCTACGAAAAATACAACGCCACCCAATATCCGCCCATCAACGAGACAATATACGAGCAATTGAGAGCATATTTTCGATCGCACAACCAAAGACTAGCCGAAATGTGCGATCGAGACTTCGGCTGGGATTAATCATTTCGGGAATTGTAGGGGCGGGTTCACCCACAATAATCGTCAATAATCCACAATCTCGTAAACCCGCCCCCACCCAACGGTAAATCGCTCTATACGTTTGGATGATGGGATGAAATCAAGGTTGATGTAGGTTATTGGTGGGGAGGGGGCGGGTTTATTTAGATTGTTTGTATTTGTGAGATATTGTTGGTGAACCCGCCCCTACAAATCTTTTTCTCAAAATAGCTTGACATTCCTACCAGTCTGTGCTAGCTTATCGAATAGTATTGTGTTTAATCCACAAATCGCAGCACTTCAACTATGTTCACAGCCAAGTTCACAGCCAACAGCTATTTTTATTTTTGGTGCAGCCAAGTTCGCCCGGAGTGAATTGGTAATTCACTGTGAACATCCGGGCGAACCGCAGATTAACACCTGCGGTTTTGTTTTTTCTACTTCTTTTCCCAAAAACCAATCCAGTACAAGCGAAAACAGCAATGACATTATTCAGTAACTGGTACAACAGCTTTTATTTTTGGCCCAACAGGAGTTCTGGGTAAATTGTCGCGCTGTCTTTTCGCACCAACCCGGAACTCCTTAAAAGTTCCGGGTTTTTTATTGTCAACCACCCACTTAAATTTCCCGGAGAATTCCCTCATGTTAGAAGCCAAACTCGTAACCAAATCTCATCCCGAACACCAAACAATTGTCAAACTCTCAGAAACAGTCTCAGTCGGCGGCCAAGAATTATTAATCATCGGCGGCCCCTGTACCGTCGAAAGTTCCGCACAAATGGAAACCGTCGCCCGCCAACTATCCGCCGCCTCCGTACAAGCTTTGCGAGGCGGAGTCTACAAACCCCGCACTTCTCCCTACTCTTTCCAAGGCATGGGAATTGAGGGACTCGAAATTTTAGCCGATGTCAGCCGGCGTTACGGTTTACCCGTGGTGACAGAGGTAATGTCGATCGCCCAAATCGAGCCAGTAGTCACCTATGCTGATATGCTGCAAGTAGGCAGTCGGAATATGCAAAACTTCGAGTTACTAAAGGCGATCGGTCAAGCCGGAAAACCAGTCCTACTAAAACGCGGCTTATCAGCCACAATCGAAGAATTTGTGATGGCCGCCGAATACATTCTCAGTCACGGAAATCCTCATGTAGTTCTCTGCGAAAGAGGCATCCGCAGCTTCGACAATTACACCCGAAACGTATTAGATTTAGGTGCAGTCGCAGCGCTGAAACAGTTAACTCATTTGCCAGTAATTGTAGACCCTTCTCACGCCGTCGGCAAGCGAGAATTAGTCGCACCACTAGCCAAAGCAGCGGTTGCTTGCGGTGCAGACGGATTAATTATTGAGTGTCACCCGCAACCAGAAAAATCAGTTTCTGACGCGCGGCAAGCTCTTTCTTTGGCAGATATGGTAGATTTAGTTGCGAGTTTGCGGCCTGTAGCCACCGCCGTTGGCCGCTGCATACCCGAAATTAAGTCATTAGTCATTAGTCATTAGTCATTAGTCATTAGTTATTAGTCATCAGTCATTAGTCGGCGCCGCAGGACTTGGCTTTTTTAGTCATCAGTCATTAGTCATTAGTCATTAGTCATTAGTCGGCGCCGCAGGACTTGGCTTTGGTAGAGTCAGAATTTATTCGGGCGCACTTTTGCTTGGAAAGCGAAATTAGATTAAAATAAAAGCACAATCAATACTGTCATCTACAATATTTGGCTTTTATTATGGCAATACTACTTAACGTTCCCTCGATCGTCTGTTCCGGCTGCGGTGATACAATTACCAAAGCCATCAAAACTGTTGACTCCGAAGCTACTGTCAATGTGGATGTCGCAGCTAAGACTGTTACGGTTGAGGCTCAAGCTTCTGAAGAATCAATTACACAGGCGGTTGTTGCTACGGGCCACACCGTCCAAGATTGATATTGAGTTTGGTGGGGGCGGGTGTACAAGATTATTAATCTTAAACCGAAATTATTGGTAAAAGCCGCCCCTACAGAATTTTAAATCGATTAGCAATGCCCACTGCCCACTGCCCACTGCCCACTGCCCTGTTTGGCCAATGCCCACTGCCCACTGCCCAAAAGATTATTCTTCGTCTAAGTGTTCGGCGACTGCTTGGTAAAGTTCAAAAACGTGGCGATCGAGTAAACTATAAAAAACTTGTCTCCCAACCTTGCGGTAACTTACCAACCGCATCGCCCGCAAAGCCCGCAACTGATGCGATACTGCTGACTCGCTCATACTCAACGCCGCAGCCAAGTCGCACACGCACAGTTCTTGTTTTGCCAAAACCGACAGTAGCCGCAGGCGGTTCGCATCTCCCAAAAGACTGAAAAACTCAGCCATCCGCTGCGCTTTTGCGGTGTTGAGCACTTGTGTTTGGATGTCCCCGGCCCGCACACTGTCAACTAAGTGCGGTCGATCGCACATTGGTGTATCGTTTTGTTCGTGAGTCTGACTTATCGCTCCATTAACAGCAGAGTTGGGTGACATCTTTTCCCGGCTAGTTTTAATTCTCATTTTCATTTTAGTGCGATCGACCCACCTTTTGTAACAAAACTTTTACATTCCCTTGACTAATATCTGAATATGTGTTCAGATATTAGTAGAGACAAACAAATCCAGCAGGAGAAGCTCAAATGACTACCGCCACCCAAACAAAATGTGCCTGTCCTTCATGTTCGTGCGTTGTCAGCCCCAGCGAAGCCATTGAAAAAGACGGCAAAACATACTGTTCCAGTGCTTGCGCTGACGGGCACCCCAACGGCCAAGGCTGCGGCCACACCGGCTGCGAGTGCCACAAATAAATATTCGGCTTCAAAAAAGGTTAATCACCAACTGCCAAATATATCTCAAGGGAGATGCGAACACCGCATTTCCCAATTTTTTGCTTTTAGGTTAAAGAAAAGTTAAGATAAAGCTAACTTAAGGTTAAAACTGCATTAATAGACTAAATACAGAGCGAAAAAGCACAATTGCTACTTACGCAATACAATAGAAGCAAGTTAGCGCCGCGATACTGAGTACAAATAGTGCTATTAACAGCAGAGACCGAACCAAAAGTTGAATACCAAAAGTTTAATTAGGAGGGGGCAATGAAAGAGCGGGAAGATTTTTTACATCCTCGCAATCGCTACTACGGTGATTTCACGCCAGAAAACTTGGCGTTTAATGCCAACTTGCAGGAGTTTGCTCAAAAAATAACTTATATTTGCTCGCTGGAAACAGGGGGGAAAATTAGTGCTGAGAAAGCCTATAAAGATATTAAGATGCTTTGGAAAGACTTAAAATCCTCTAAGAAGCAATTGGGAATTGGCCAAAACCCCCCCAGTACCGAGGAGCAAAATTCACCTTAAAGTCATCGCAGCCAACGCAGCGTTTGCAATCGAAAACCCCTGCGATTGCAAACGCTGCGTTTTGCTGCGTACCCAGCCAAGGTAAGGTGCTTGCTAGTAGGCGAACTTTAGAAAATTCTATGGTTTGGGATTTGGTGCAGTTTCTCCTGCAAAGGAAGTGCAATTGCCACCGAGGCCAGAAATAATCGCGCAAGTATTAGTTT
Source organism: Microcoleus sp. B6-A1 (assembly GCF_036705085.1). Taxonomy (NCBI): domain Bacteria; kingdom Bacillati; phylum Cyanobacteriota; class Cyanophyceae; order Oscillatoriales; family Microcoleaceae; genus Microcoleus; species Microcoleus sp. B6-A1. Next base: position 19,778 of record NZ_JAUBTU010000042.1, on the reverse strand, counting down.
TCAGCATTCCTTGATATGTATCAGCACCGGTGCCGGGGCCGCCCAACTCGTCGCTGTAAAGTTCCTTGTCCCAAATTTTGACATTTGCCTCCCTCGCCACAGTCTCCATCAACTTCGGATTAGTTGTAGTTTCAGCAAAAATTGTCGGCACTCCTGCGGTCTTAATTTCTGAGGACAATTCGGCAATTCTTGCTGCGGTGGGCTGTTCCTCTGTCGTCACACCCTGCAAAGCTCCAGCCATCTCCAAACCGTAAGCATCGGCATAGTAACTCAGAGCATCGTGAGTGGTTACTAACTTGCGTTTTTCGGCTGGAATAGTCGCAATTTGAGCTTTAATCCAAGTATCTATTTTTTGCAACTCATCTGTTAAGCTTGCTGCATTTTTTGTAAAAAGTTGAGCATTGTTGGGGGAAACTTTGATCAATTCATCCCGAATTGTTTCTACCATACGGATGCCATTTTGAGGGTTATGCCAAACGTGAGGATCAGGGACTTTTTCGCCTTCTGCGTGGGGTTTGCTTTCCGCTTTCTCTTCACCATGTTCGTGCTCATGTTCGCCCATCAGCGGTTTGGGAACTGCGAGTTCGTGTACCGCGATTTTGGGTGCGGAATTACTGCTGGATTGAATTAACTTAATGATGCTGGGTTCGTGGTTGTAGCCACCGTATAAAATCAGATTGCCCGTTTCAATCGCTTTGCGGTCTTCCGGCTTGGTTTGATAGGCGTGAGGGTCGTCTCCCGGCTTGATTAGACAGGTGGTGTCGATCGAACTTTGAGCGATTTCTTTAGTTAGGTTGCAGATAACGCCAGTCGTGGCGACGACTTTGGGCAAGTTGGCGGCGGGACTGGCTTGAGTTTGAGTTGCGGCGGGACTCTCTGACACCGGATTGGTTGCGTTCTGTCCTCCACTGCAGCCAACCAGCCCGCAGCCAATTGCCAAAACAGCCGTACCCCACAATCTGCGGGTTTTTCCAGCCAAGTTCTTTAACATTTTCACCTTTGGAACGATAATCATTATTGCTTTTTCGAGTTATCCTATTCTAGTAGCTACGAACAAGAATCGTTCTCAAAATCTCTAATTATGCTAGAAGTGCAAGACTTGGCTGTCAATTATCGCGGAATTGCGGCCCTCAACAGCGTGAATTTCCAGTTAGATCCCGGACAATTAACCGGTGTGTTCGGCCCCAACGGCGCGGGGAAAAGCACGATGGTGAAAGCGATGCTGGGATTGATACCCACCTGTCGCGGTTTGGTCAAATATCAGGGGCGGCTGCTGAAGGAACAGTTGTCGCGGGTGGCTTACGTGCCGCAGCGATCGCAAATTGACTGGGATTATCCGATTACGGTGTGGAATGCGGTGATGATGGCGCGAACTGTCCAGACTGGTTGGTTTCGCAGTCCCTCGAAGCAGTCCCAAGAATTGGTCAAAGCCGCTTTGCTGCGGGTGGGAATGTGGGATTTGCGCGATCGACAAATTGGCGAACTGTCTGGCGGACAGCAGCAGCGGATTTTCTTAGCAAGGTCGATCGCCCAACAAGCCGATTTATTTTTTTTCGACGAGCCATTTAACGCGATCGACAAAGCAACCGAAGAAATTATTTTCGATATTTTTGCCGAACTAAAAGCCGAAAATAAAACATTGCTAGTAATCAGCCACGATTTAGGCGAAACTTTAAAACAGTACGACAATTTATTATTGCTAAATAAGCAGTTAATTGCAAGTGGTACCTGCCGGGAAGTGCTCACCGCAGCCAATATTCAAAAAGCCTATGGATACGATTTAAGTTTAGTTTCAGCGTAAGCCAAAAAAGATTTATCTTTAAAATTGATAGTGGCACGGGCGTCCCGCCTGTGAAGTGGATTGTGGCACGGGCGTCCCGCCTGTGCAATTGATAGTGGCACGGGCGTCCCGCCTGTGCAATTGATAGTGGCACGGGCGTCCCGCCTGTGCAATTGATAGTGGCACAGGCATCCCCCCTGTGCAATTAATTGATAGTGGCACAGGCGTCCCGCCTGTGCAATTAATTGATAGTGGCACGGGCGTCCCGCCTGTGAAGTGGATTGTGGCACGGGCGTCCCGCCTGTGCAATTGATAGTGGCACGGGCGTCCCGCCTGTGCAATTGATAGTGGCACGGGCGTCCCGCCTGTGCAATTGAAGGTGGTTGAAAAAATCCTATTATTGACGTAATTCAATGTTAAACCTACTAATGGAGCCGCTAAAATTCGAGTTCATGCGAAATGCGATCGCCGTCGGCATTTTGCTAGGAATTCTCTGCGCCGTTGTCGGCTCCTACTTAATTGTACAGCAAATGGGAATGATGGTTGACATGATAGCCCATTCAGTATTAGCAGGATTGCCGGTGGCTTTTTCTTTAGGTTTCAATATTTCGATCGGCGCCTTTATATCGGGAATTATCAGCGCGGTAATTATGGCGTGGATTCAAGCGCAATCGCGCCTAAAAATTGATGCAGTCATGGCCTTAATTTTATCTACATTTTTAGCCATTAGCGTCACCTTGATTAGCTTATTGCGGACAACAAAATTAGACTTAGACGGGTTTCTGTTCGGGAATATCTTGTCAGTTGCACCGACGGACGTGCAGCAGACTGTGGTGATAACTTTGATAATTCTGGCGACGGTTAAAATCTTTTACAAAGAACTGCTATTCTATACTTTTGACCCTCTGGGGGCGCAAGCGTCCGGTTTACCTGTAAACTGGATTTATTTGGGGATGATTTCGGCGATTACGCTGACGATTGTTGCGAGTTTGCAAACTGTGGGGGCGCTGTTAGTAATTTCGCTATTAATCGGGCCGGGAATTACGGCGTATTTGTTGGTAAAAGAGCTACATTTAATGATGGGATTAGGAGCAATTATTGGGATTATAGCTAGCGTGACTGGTATGTATCTCAGCTATTATTTGAATATGCCATCGGGGGCCGCCATTGTATTAGTTGTTTTTGGGTTATTTTTACTAGCTTTATTGTTCAGTCCCAGTCAAGGAATTTTGACAAGAAAGAGAGGAGAATGAGTACCGAAATGGTTAGTGAGGAAGGAGCGGGTTTTGTTGTGAGATTGTTGGCTATCGCCCCAATCACTAGGCTAACCCGCCCTACAAATTATGCGTTTTTTACGGTTAAGCTAATCAGCATTTAAATTGCATCTAAAAAAATAATTAGACTCTTTAGACTCTTGTGGGGAGTAGGGGTTGGGCTTCTAGCCCGCCCCCAATATGCAATTTAAATGCAGTACAGCTTACTTAGCTTGACAATAAGCTTCGTAAACGCCGTCAAGCAATAAGTTGATAGCAAAAGTTGCTTTCTCAGTTGCTAACAGCGCTTCCTGTTTTGCTTCTTCAGTTTGGCAAAGTTCTAACAGCGCTTCGCGGGTAGCTTCCGAGTGGAACTCGTCGGCTTTTTCGTGAACTTTAAAGAAAGACAAAGCAGCTTCGGAATCGATGCCGTAAAATTCCTTCAAACCAGCGATTTTGGTTGTAGAAACTTCGGGGATTTGCGCTTCGTAAGCGTAAAGGGCTGCTAAACCTGTGACGGGCGATTCGCTGCGCGCTAAGTCTTTGAGAATGCGAACGGATTCGCTGGTTTTTTCTAAGTGTTCGTGATCGATAACGGCATTTCTGTCTAAACCCAAACCTTCGGCAAAGCGCAGCCACAGTTCAGGGTGATTAGCAGCGCCTCTCTCTTCTTCTATCAGGTTTTCGAGGAGCATTTGACGAATTTTGATGTCGTCACAGGCGGCGTGCGTAGCGCTGACGTAGGTGGGGAAGTTGTGGACTTGCAGATAATATTCTTTGGCGTACTCTTGCAGCATTGCGAGGTCGAGTTTACCTTCGTTCCACATTTGGTAGAACGGGTGTTTCAGCAAGTGGTTTTGGTCGAGAATAGTTTTGAGTTGTTCGAGAAATTGCTGTTGGGTCATAATTGTCGATCGCCTTTGAGGATAGTACAGTCACTAAAATGTTATAGTAATCTAGGATTTTGTAAAGAGCAAGTTCAGTCTTGGACGCACTTCGACGCTCAGAAACCGGGTTTTTTACTCGATCTGCGGTCTGCAACGAAGTAGACGCTCGAAAAACCCGGTTTCTGGATACCCGTGGGTAAGTCCTAAAGTTTTCAATTGTTTATGTTTTGGTCAAACAGGCGCGTATGCCAACTTAGCGTCGCCCGAAGCCTTGGCCGCGCATAGACTTTGACCAAACCAGCAATTCGCCACCGCATCCGCCAGCGGCGAGAAACTGGCCTTCGGGATGCCATGCGAGACAGGAAAAACCGCCCTCTGCACCTTCTAGAATTTGCAGCAATTGTTCTGCTTCCCCCCACAAACAAACTTGACCATCTGCGGCGGCGGAAGCTAATAAAAATGTGCTAGGTTGAAAGGCGATCGCATTTACCACATTTTCATGCACCTCTAACGCCCAAGAATCCCAACCGACACTTTCATCAGCGTCTCTTTCCCAGACAGAAATGCCTTGAGAACTCGAAGCAGCTAACAAAGGTGCACCCAAAGAATTAGTTTTATCCGACCAAGCTAACTCCCGAACTTTCCCCGGAAAACCCTGCATTACCCACGGTTGAAAATTGCCCCATTCATTAACAATGAGAGTATTGTCCATATTGCCACAAGCTAAATATTCTCCTTGTGGCGACCAAGCAATTGCACCGGTTGCAGAGGGTACTGATAAAATTTCCGGGTCTTCGTCCCAGTCTTCGCCATGCCAAACTTTGACACCTTGATAGCCGCTAACTGCCAGATATTGAACCATCGGATGCCATGCTAAATCGAGGATAGATGATGACTCGAAATTCAGCGTTACTTCAACAACATTATCCTCAACATTCCAGACTTGAACGTAGCGGCCCATACTGAAAGCTAACTGGTTGCAGTTGGGACTCCAAGCTAACTTATCAACCCAGACACGCTGGTTGTCCAAATCAGCAATTAATTCCCCAGAATTAACGCGCCAAATTTGCACCCGTCCATCTTGTCCGCCAGCAGCTAGGAATTGACTGTCGCGGGAAAAAGACAAGCAATCGGCTGATTTACCCGTGGCAGTTTGTAGCCTTTGCAAGGACAATTCATTAACTGCCCCTACTTTCGCCAGCATCACTTCGCCCGCAGCGGAACAGACGGCTAAAGTTTCGCCGTCAGGCGACCAAGTAACAGCAGTTACGTAGTCAGACAGCATTTCTTTAGCGTGAAATTGCAGGTTTAGTTCACTTTTATTTGTCTTTTTGTTACCCATATTTATTGAATCAGAGATGTTGCACTCTTCTTAAGAACGGGCAAGATGCCCGTTCCACAAGAGATGAATTTTATTCCTGTGGAACAGGCATCTTGCCTGTTCCCTCCCACAAAAGATGAATTTTCATCTTGTGGAACAGGCATCTTGCCTGTTC